>CAYUNK010000042.1:0-22056 GCA_964446125.1 uncultured Nitrospiraceae bacterium
CTTTCGGGCCTTTTTCGGTCTCAAAGCTTACTGAATCACCTTCGGCAAGCGACTTGAAGCCATTGCCGGCGATAGATGAGTAGTGAACAAAAACATCGGTGCCGTCTTCGCCTGTGATAAAGCCAAAACCCTTTGACTCGTTGAACCACTTCACTGTTCCATTAGCCATGATGAACTCCTCCTTACATATAGACTAAAGTCTCAGGAAGCACTGCTTAATAAAAAAGCCACAAAGCTAAAAGTCTTTGTGGCTTTTGGTTCACGTACAAAAACTTCTGAAACTTCAGTCTTAATATTCGCATTACCCGGCACGAAAAGTCAATCTTATTTTTCGATTATAGATCTGAAAGCAGTCAGAACCATAGGGTCTTTACGGACCAGTCCGTCTGTTTCTATACGCAAAAAACAGAGGGGAGATATGATGAATCAGGATAAACAAACTCCTCCTGTCCTGGTGGAGGCGGCGGGAATCGAACCCGCGTCCGAAAGCACTACTCTCATGCGTCTACATGTGTAGTCAGTCATTTTCAGCTTCGGAAACCCAGTGCGCCGGCTGACAGGCTTCCCGGATCCCTATCTCCCTGAGTCTCGCCATCAGGCAGGGAGCGTGCCTGACAGCCAGCCTGCTGATTGACGCTTTCTAAGGGCCGCAGGCATTCCCAAAGGAGCGTGCTGCTTAATTAAGCAGCGAGTGCCAGTTCGTTGTTGGCGTTTGTGTTTGTTCCATCTTTTTACGTGGGGATGGAGCCACGACATGCAACATGAGTCTCATAACCCCCGTCGAGACCATTCGCCCCCATAAATAAGGGAAAGTCCGATCTGAAGAACCGAGACTCTATACTGCTGGTAGTATACCACAGGGCTGACATGGAGCGCATCAATACCGCGGCTGCTCTGTGGTTGTACAGGTCTTGACCCAAGACAACATATTATCACTTATTTCTCGATCTCATCGCACGCTGTATCTCGCGATCAGCCTCTTTCTTCTTGATCGTCTCCCGCTTCTCATACTGTCGCTTGCCCTTGGCCAACCCGATCTCTGCCTTTGCAAGGCCATTTTTGAAGTAGAGCTTAAGCGGTATGACGGAATAGCCTTTCTGGGCTGCCTTTGCCTGCAGTTTCACCAACTCTTTCTTATGTAGCAGGAGTTTGCGGGTTCTGACCGGATCATGATTCATGATGTTGCCGTGCGTGTATGGGCTGATATGGCAATTAAAGAGAAATACCTCATTGTCTTTTATCAGGACATAACTGTCCATCAGGTTGGCCTTTGCATCCCTGAGAGACTTCACCTCAGTGCCGGTCAGCACCATGCCTGCCTCAAGAGTTTCTTCTATAAAGTAGTCATGAAAGGCCTTTCTGTTTTGCGCAACGATTTTCATACAGAAATAATACCATGCACGACGCTCTGTTTGCTGAGAGGAATATCATCATGGATTTGGAGCCTGAAGGAGGGATTCTTCCCGAAAATCCTATGGGTCAGGAAGCCTCTGCCTGTCTGACCTTTTTATATACGGTTACTCCGGGAAATCCCAAGGGCTCAAAGAGGTCGTCTCTATTTCTTAAGGATTCGGACTGGCCGATGAAGAGATATCCGTCGTCTGAGAGAGCTTCCCACAGATTGAGCGCTATCCTGTCTACTGCCTTGTCCGACATGTACATAAGCAGATTCCTGCAGAATATGAAATCAAGATTGACTAACCCTTTGGCTGACAGAGAATGAAGGATATTTCCGTGAATGTATTCAATGTCATCCGTTATTTCGGGCTTCAACCTCAGTCTTTCCTTTGGCGAGGCGGGGTTTATTGAGCCGGAGTTTATAAAATAGTCTTTTATAAGGTGAGTGTTGGGGCCGCGGAGCGAGTAAGCGCTGTATAGACCGTATCTGGCCCTTGTCAGAGCCAGCATATTAATGTCATACCCGAAGATCCTGATATTCCAGCCATGAAGGGGTTGGCTTTGGTTTCTAAGAAGCATGGCAATGCTGCAAGGCTCCTGTCCCTCTGAACAGCCTGCAGAGAGTATGCTGATTAATCTGTTTCCGGTAAGGGCTTTGAACTTCTTCTTTTGGTTGAAAAGTTCGAGAAAGAGCTCGAACTGGGCATATTCTCTCAGAAAATAGCTTTCTGTATTCATCACATAGCTCGGCAGGTCGTGCAGTTCTATTGCCGAAAAAGGATCAAGAGTCAGGTATTGGAGATACTCCTTTATGGTAGTCATGTTGAGGGCCTGCAGGCGCGGCTGAATCTTTCGCAGAAAGGTCTCCTGTGTCTGTGTCCTGAGGGAAAGACCGAACTCCTCCTCCATAAGCCCTCTCAGCACAACAAAGTCCTGATCATCCATAATGGGCTGCATATCCGAATTTATATGCAATTAATGTGCCGTTATTATTCGCAATTTTATATATAAAAATCGAGTATAATGATTCGAGTGCAGGTTCCATAGACATATGAACAGAATTTTAAAAGATAAAGCAAACTCACTGATATTAAAGGAAAATGGTACTGTTTTTAAAGATCCGGGCGGCAGGATCAATATTGCACTCTGTTTTCCTAACACCTATTCTGTCGGGATGTCGAGTCTCGGATTTCAGGGTATCTATGGCTTTTTCAACAGTTTGAGCGATGTTGTCTGCGAAAGGGTCTTTTCACCTGATCACGAAGATGCTGCAGAATATGAAAAATCCGGGGCTGAACCCTTCTCTCTTGAGTCAAGCAGGCCGCTCTCTGCATTTGATATCATAGCCTTTTCCGTATCCTTCGAAAATGACTATCCGAATATCTTAAGAATGCTCAAAAGGGCAAGGATTCCACTGCGAAGCGCGGAGCGGTCTTCTCAGTACCCGCTTGTGATCATGGGAGGTGTCTGTGCCTTTTATAATCCTGAGCCGCTTGCAGATTTCATGGATGTCATATTTGTTGGCGAGGCAGAGGAGATGCTTCAGGATTTTCTTGCGCAATACAGGCAATACGGACAGAGGCAGGAGCTTCTGGAGAAACTGAAAGGAATCAGCGGTATATATCTGCCGCAGTTGTATGCGGTCAGGTACGATCAGACAGGAAGGATTGCAGCAAGAGATGCCGGTCATAACGCACCGGATACCATAGCCAAAAGGACTGTCAGGGATATTTCCCGGTCTTTTCTCAAATCAGCAATACTTACCCCTTATGCAGAGTTTTCTAATATGTATTTGCTTGAGGCAATGCGGGGATGTCCATGGTCCTGCCGTTTTTGTGTTGCAGGTCATATATATAATCCGCCCAGGAAGAAGGATTTCGCAGAGCTGTCTGTCCAGGTGAGGGATGCTGTTTCGAAGACGCAGAAGGTGGGGCTTATCGGACCTTCTCTTTCGGATTATCCTTATGCAGAGGAAGTGCTCCAGATGGAGGAAGTTGATTTTTCTATCACCTCCCTTAGGGCAAGCCCAAAGAGTATCCGGCTTGTGCAACTTATGAAGGGACATAAGAGCATATCCATTGCGCCTGAGGCCGGAACAGAGCGGCTGAGAGATGTCATAAACAAGAAGATCACAGAGGAGGATATCCTTGAAACTGCAGAATGTATATTAGCCTGCGGTATCGAGACCCTTCGGCTCTACTTTATGATCGGCCTGCCGACAGAGACCTGGGAAGACATTGAAGGCATGATACGGCTGGTAAAGACCATCCGGCGGAACTCCCGCAAGGGTTACATACGCCTGAGTGTCAGCACCTTTGTGCCTAAACCCTTTACCCCGTTTCAGTGGCATCCTATGGAGCCGCTTAAGTCCATCAAGGAAAAACTGCAGCAAATAAAGAAGGGCCTCGCCAGTGAAAGGGGTATCAGGGTGCTCCATGACATGCCAAGACAGGCGCATCTGCAGGGGCTCCTTGCGCTGGGAGACAGGCGCCTCAGCAGGGTGATCGAGCAGATCGCTTTTGACAATATTGATGTCATAAAGAGAGGTTCTTCAGAGGTTGACACAGCATTTTATATTTACCGGCATAAGGACTTCTCCGAGCATCTTCCCTGGGATTTTATAGATGCAGGCGTCACCAAAGAGCATCTTTGGGCCGAATACCGGAAGGCTCTTGACGGATGAACCTTATTGTAATAGCAGCCACATCTTTTATGATAGCGCTGTCAGGGGCGCTGGTGCCTGGGCCGCTTTTTGCCATCACAGTGACTGAATCTGCCAGACGCGGGGCATCAGCAGGTCCGCTTCTGATCCTGGGCCATGCGATTCTCGAACTTCTTATCATACTGCTTATACTTGCCGGCCTTTCGACGTTTCTGAGGCATGAGACCACACGGCAGGTCATCGGTCTGGCAGGCGGAGGCATGCTGATGTTTATGGGGATAATGATCCTGAAAGACCTGCGCAGGGTCAGGCTTGATCTGCCTTCAGAGGACAGAAGAGAAGGCATGAACCTTGTCCTGACCGGCATGCTCGGCAGCCTTGTGAATCCGTACTGGGTGATCTGGTGGGCCACAGTAGGTCTTGGTTATCTTGTGAGCGCGACAAAATATGGCCCTGCCGGAGTAGCAGTCTTTTTCCTTGGACATATCTCTGCAGACCTGATCTGGTACAGCGCAGTATCCCTGGCAGTTGCCAGAGGAAGAAAGATCATGGGAGATAAGGCTTATAAGATCCTGTTGGCATGCTGCGGACTGTTTCTGATCCTCTTTGGCTTCTGGTTCATCAAGGCAGCATGACCATGCAGGCATTGCATTTTTATCATGCCGCTGACCTATAATCTATACGATGATATGCAACTATATTTACGAAAATATAAAAGAGGTACGGCGCAACATTTCGCGTGCTGCCATTAATGCTGATCGCAGCCCTGAGGAAGTGAAGCTTGTTGCTGTTACCAAGACTGTCGGCATAACTGTGATTCAGGAGGCAGTACACGGCGGTATCCTGATCTTTGGGGAAAACCGTGTTCAGGAGGCCAAAAAGAAGATCCTGAGCAATGAGATCAGTTCAATGACAGAGATGCTGAAGTGGCATCTGATCGGTCATCTCCAGAAGAACAAGGCGAAGGATGCTGTGCAGCTATTTGATCTTATTCATTCTGTTGATTCGATCGAACTGGCAGAGGAGTTAAACAGGCAGGCAGAGAAGATCAACAAGATACAGATGATCCTTCTCCAGGTGAAGCTCTCGGAAGAAGAGACAAAAAGCGGTCTGCCTGAAAATGATCTTTTGGGACTTCTCAGGAGGATATCAGAACTGAGGAATCTGCAGGCTGAGGGGTTGATGACCATTCCGCCTTACAAAGAGAACGTAAAGGATGTTATCCCTTATTTCAGGCGGCTGAGGCAATTAAGGGATGAGGCAGCAAAAGCGGACTTCAGACTCCCTGAGCTTTCGATGGGCATGTCACACGATTATGAGGCAGCCATAGGGGAAGGCGCTACTATGGTACGGATAGGAACAGCAATTTTTGGAGAGAGAGGTTGATATGATCGGATTTATCGGCGGCGGCAATATGGCAGAGGCCATGATCAAGGGCATGACAACAGAGGGGATGAAGGATATTATCGTCTCTGAACCGTCGCCTGAGCGGAGGCGGGAGATTGAGCAGAGATACGGGGTGAAGACCCTGCAGTCGAACCGGGAGATCGTCTCATCATGCGATATAGTAATCCTTGCGATAAAGCCTCAGATTATGGACACGGTTCTTGATGAGATCTCCGGTCTTATTGACAATACGAAGACAGTTGTCTCTATAGCCGCAGGTGTTACCCTGTCTTATCTTCAGTCCAGACTGAAGACGGATAAGCTGATCAGGGTAATGCCTAATACTCCTGCCCTTATCGGGGAGGGCATGTCAGTGTACTCCCTCTGCGAATGTTTTGCAGGCAGTGAGCTTGATATCGTAAAGAATATCCTTATGTCCATCGGCAGGGTGATGGCCCTGCCCGAGCGGCTTATGGATGCGGTGACAGCTGTATCCGGAAGCGGCCCTGCCTTTATTGCCCTGTTTATCGAGGCGATGATTGAGGCCGGTGAAGGACTCGGTCTGAGCAGAAATGATGCAGCAGAACTGGCAGTCCAGACAGCCCTGGGCACGGCAAGGCTGCTTGATACCGGCATCTCAACAGAGAGATTGAGGCAGATGGTCACCTCTCCGGGCGGCACGACTGCGGCAGGGCTTAAGGTCTTTGAGGAGAAAGGACTGAAGCCCCTTGTAAGGGATGCACTTATTGCGGCAAGGAACCGGGCAGGGGAATTGGGAAAGAAGGCATAGCAGCCTGTGCCGCGGGTCTGCAGGATGGATATAAATGAGTAACACGTTGTAAAATATCCGAAAATTGAGATGACGAGGACTGCATGATTATTGCTGGAAACCTTCTGCTGGCTTTAGCAGAAATTGTGAATGCCCTGCTGAATGTCTATTACTGGGTGGTTATTATAGCGGCGGTGATTACCTGGGTAAACCCTGATCCGTATAACCCGGTTGTCAGGTTCCTTCGGGCGGCGACAGAGCCGGTTCTGCGGCCAATACGCCGGATGATAGGCAGCCGACTTGGGCCGATAGATATTTCGCCGCTCATTGTGATCTTTGCGATCATGTTTATCCAGAAGTTTCTCGTGCGGTCAGTTATCGAAATCGCCTATAAAATCAAAGGGGGAGTCGTCATATGAGAATCTCGCCGCTCGAAATTCAGCAGAAGCAGTTCAAGATGAAGTTCAGGGGATTCGATGTGGAGGAGGTTTTCGGTTTCCTTGAGATTGTTCGTGAGGAGATGGAAGACCTGCTCAGGGAGAATTCCAATCTGAAGGAAAATATCCAGAGGGCCGAGAACCAGATCAGGGAGTATCGTGACATGGAGACAACGCTCAGGGAGACTCTTATGACTGCACAGCAGATGGTCGAGGACTACAAGACAAATGCCAGGAAAGAGGCAGAACTTGTGCTGAAGGAGGCAGAATCAAAGACTGACTCCATGATCAGGGAGGCCCATGAAAAGGTGATCAAGATCCATGAAGATATAACCGACATGAAGGGCATACGCCGCCATTTCAGGGAAGAATTAAAGAGGCTTGTCGAGGGTCATCTCAGAATGCTCGAAACAGATGAGCGCTGGGACGTGTCCGACCGGGAAGTAATGCCGGAGTGAGCAGCCGGCAAAGCAGAACACTTAAGGGCATGCAGGATATCCTTCTGCCTGATATATTTGTATGGCAGAGGGTGGAGCAGACTGCCCGGAAGATCTTTTCAGTTTATGGATTTCAGGAGATCAGGACGCCGGCCCTGGAATCCACGACTGTCTTTGCCAGGTCTATCGGTGAAAATACTGATATCGTCGAAAAAGAGATGTACACCTTTACGGATAAAGGGGGCCGCAGTGTCTCCCTTCGGCCTGAGGGCACGGCATCTGTTGTGCGAAGCTATGTCGAGAACCATCTCGATAAACTTCCAGCCCCGCAGAAGTTCTACTACATCGGCCCCATGTTCCGGTATGAACGACCCCAGTCAGGCAGGTACAGGCAGTTTTATCAGATAGGAGTTGAAGCCTTTGCAGATTCAGGCCCCAGGATGGATGCTGAGGTTATAGCGATGCTTGAACGTCTGCTTGCAGGCATTGGTCTCAGGGGGATCACTTTTCAGATCAATTCCATAGGTTGTGAGCAGTGCAGGCCCGGATATCGAGAGGCCCTTGTCGGGTTCTTTTCTGAAAAAAAGGAAAAACTGTGTGAGGACTGCAGGCGCAGATATGACAAAAACCCTCTCAGAATCCTTGACTGCAAGGCTGAATCCTGTAAAGAGCAGAGGCAGGGCGCGCCGAAGATAACTGATCATCTCTGTGGGGATTGCCGATCCCATTTTGAGCAGCTCCAGGGGCTGCTTTCAGCGCTGAAGATATCCTATTGCCTTAATTCCGACATGGTGAGGGGGCTTGATTACTACACCAGGACTACCTTTGAGGTGACGAGTCAGGACCTTGGAGCGCAGAATGCCGTTGCCGCAGGAGGCAGGTATGACAGGCTGGTCAGTGAGTTCGGCGGCCCACAGACCCCTGCAATCGGCTTTGCCCTGGGCATGGAGAGGGTAATCGAATTGATAAAGAAGACCGAACAGCCTGCCACTCCGGCCCCTTTAGTTTTTTTTGCAGTCCTGGGTGATGCAGCAGGCAGCGCATGCCTCGTTCTTGCGGAGCGGCTGAGGGGATTGGGTTACTGGGTCGAAATCGGCGATGCCGCATCCTCACTGAAAAGCCAGATGAGAAGGGCCGGCAAGGCAGCTTCAGAATATGTCTTTATTATTGGAGACAATGAACTGCAATCCGGCATACTGAAGTGGAAAAACCTGGCCGAAGCAAGCCAGGGAGAGCTAAACATGACAGACGTGGAATTGTTTCTCGCAGCACGTTCCTGACCTCAACTGAAAGAGGCTGCATCATAACCCGGCGGCAGCCTTTATTATGGTAATATTAAGGGCGTTATGAGCTTGAAGAAATACATGCCAGGCTTTGTTGTCATTGTAGTTATAGCGTTTTGCTCCCTTATGCTTTCAAGAATTCATGCCTCCTTTGACGCCCTTGTGATCTCTATTATTGCCGGTATGATGATAGGCAATCTTGTGGGAAATCGTGAACTCTTCAGCCGCGGCCTGGATATCTGTGTGAAGGCCCTGCTGCCTGCCGGAATAGCTCTGTATGGCATGCAGCTTTCTGTCAGGGGTCTTCAGCCTATGCTTGTTTTCAGTATTTTCGTTGTATTTTGCGCCCTCTTTTTTTTCACTCTTTTTTTGTCAAGGGGCTTTCATTTGGGCAGGAGACTGTCTCTCCTTCTTGCATCAGGCCTTTCGGTCTGCGGAGTCTCTGCCATTGCTGTAATCTCCCCTCTGATCGAGGCAAGGCGCGAAGAGACGTCCATATCTGTATTGGCTGTCATTATGTTGGGCCTTGTCGGCATGATCTCCTATCCTCTGATATATGCTTTTTTCCCGGTCACCAGGGATGATTTTACATTTCTTGCAGGCGCCACTCTCCCGATGATAGGTCAGGTGAAGGTGGCTGCCGGAACAGTTGGGCCTGAATTTCTGGATGGCTCTCTCCAGATCAAACTCTTGCGTGTTTCTTTTCTGCTGTTTCTGGTTCCGCTTGTCGTTTTCAGGCAATGCCGGGAAAATAAGCGCATACATATCCCCTGGTTTATTGTAGTGTTCATGGCGCTTTCCCTTTTGGTCAATACAGTTCCTGTGATTGCCGGTCTTCAGGAGTTTGTCAAACCTTTAGGCACGTTATGCCTGTCTGCAGGACTTGCAGCCATAGGGTTTTCGGTTGATTTCGATACCCTGATCGAGGAAGGCATGACGCCTCTTGGTGTGATCTTTGCCGTATGGAGTGTGGTGCTTATTGTCATCTATCTTGTCAGGAGCGCTGTCTGATGATCAGGTTGCGACTGATACACCGCTTTATTGCAGTGCTTGTAGTCTTTGCGCTGTTGATCGTAATTCCCTTTTCTTTGACGATGATCAGACAGGGTCAACAGATGATCGGAGAGAAACAAGAGATAGAGCGTATCACAACCGAGACAGACGAGAGCATACAGCAGGAATATATGGTTGAAATGCTCGAGGAGATGATGCCTTTTGTCTTTTATATCCTGGTCCTTGCCTTTATCCTGTCGTTCTTCTTTCTCAGAAAGATGCTTCTTTCGATAAGAAATCTCAGGGAAGGATCCCAGGCGCTGAAGGAAGGCAATTTCGATGTCAGGCTTGCAGTGCTCTCTGATGACGAACTGGGAGAGGTGACGGGCACCTTTAACGATATGGCCGCGGCCCTCAGGGAAAAGACCGAAGAGTTGGGCAAGAAAGACCTTTATATCAAAGCCATGCTCGATCCACTGTGGGTTGTTGATGGGGAAGGCAGGATCACAGATATCAACCCTGCTTTTACTGGGCTCTTTGGTTACGAGCGTGAGGATATTGTCGGCGCCTCTGTATTTGATTTTGTGGATGCCGGGAATGACCTGATTCTTAGAAGGCAGATACGGTCGAGCCGCGATAAAGGGGAATCGTCAACCTACGAGATCAGCATCCTCTCCAGAAAGGGGGTTCCGATCCCGGTCCTTGTAAGCAGTTCGCCTATTTGTGACAGTGGCAGGATAGTGGGCGAGATCAGCATCCTGAAGGATTTCCGGCAACAGATCAGCCTGCGTGATGACCTGCAGCAGTCTCTGGATTATATCGAGACGATCATGGACAGTATCCCTGATGAGCTTGTGGTGATAGACAGGAGTTACCGGATTAATATGTCGAATAAGGTGGCTGCGATGAATTATTCTGCTGAACTTACAGGGCAATATTGCTACGAGGCGCTGCATGCTTCGTCTGTTCCCTGCTGGACAGAAGGCCATGAATGTCCGGTAAAGGCGGTATTTGCCACAGGGAAGAGTCAGAGGGCTGTACATCAGCATATTGACTCTGCAGGCGCTGTGCAGGATTACGAGATCATTGCGAATCCTGTGCCTGATGCTTCAGGCAAGGTCCTCCATGTTATTGAACTCCTTCGCAATGTTACTGAAAGGGTGATGAACGAACAGCAGATCATTCAGAAAAACAGGGAATTGACCGCAGTTAACAGAATTTCCAACATTCTGAATCGCTCGCTCAAGCCTGATGAGATATTCAGCAGTGTGCTTGACATGATGCTGCAACTGTCAGGAATGGACGGGGGCGGAATCTTCTTTATTGATGAGGCTGCGAAAGAACTGCAATGCCGGTATCACAAAGGCATATCGGCAGACTATGTCAGGATGTTGGGCAGAATCCGGCTTGGCGATGATATTCCGGGAAAGGTGGCTGCCACAGGCCGGATCATGGCCATATCCGATATTACAAAGGACTCTGCTGTAGAGCGCTCAGTCATGAGGCATTCCGGCATGAGGGGTTACTGCTGTATTCCGATAAGGGGCAAGGAGAGGGTCCTCGGTGTCTTCTGCCTTTTCAGCTTCCGAACGCACCAGTTTACTCATGAGGAAGAGAGCATTCTTCTTGCCATAGGTGAAATGACCGGCCTGGCCTTTGAGAATATAAGGCTCTATGAGAAGATGCGCTGCCTGTTTGAGCAGCAGCGCAAAAGATGGGCTGGGGAGCATGAGCAGCTTCTGCAGATTTCGGCCGGCCTCGGGACGGCGGTTGATATCAGGCAGGGCATGTTGCAGGTTCTCGGACTGATGAAGGAGGTCTTCAGCGCAGACTTTGTCTGGATACTCTCGAATGACAGGTCCCATAATCTCATGCTCAGATTTGCATCAAAGGCAACAGGCAGGGAAGGTTCGGTCATATACCCGGCTGAAACATCATCTATCGAAAAGTACGCGCTCAGCAAAAGGCATCCGGTTGTCGTGAGCGATCTGAGGTCAGAGGAGAAGTTCTATGTTTCTCCGGATGTATCCTCATATCATTGTTCAGTGGCTGTGCCTATGTTCATGGGAGATAAACCTGTCGGTGTCTGCTCGTTTTACTATGCCCTGTACAGGGAGATCAGGGAGGAGGATATCCGCTTTATGGAGATCATAACAAATATGATCTCGGTTGCAATAGAAAGATCGGAGCTATATGAGCGGGCAGGCAAGGAAAAAGAACTTGCCGATACGATTCTGCAGAGTGTTCAGGATGGCATCATGACTTTGGATATGAAGGGCCGTATCATATCCGTAAACCAGGCCTTTGAGAGGATGACCAATATCCGGTTCGAGACGGCTATCAATATGCCTGTCTGTGAGGTGTTCAGATTCAGCGAGGAAAATATCGCATTTCGCCTGCTGCTGGGAGAAAGCGTGGAAGAGGCAAAGCAGGGCAGATCAACGACAAAGTCTTCTGATTTGACAACACGATACGGCAACAAGGTGCGGATCATGATTATGAGTTCTCCTATTGCAGACAGCAACGGCGCCGTCTCAGGGATTGTGAATCTGTTGCGTGATGTCAGCAGGGAAAAGGAACTTGACAGGATGAAGACTGAATTGATAAGGTCTGTTTCGCACGAATTCAGAACCCCTCTGTCGGCAATCGTGGGTATGACCGAGATGCTTCTTCAGGGCGATGTGGCGGACAATCGCATCAATGAGTACATCAGCATTATCCATAATGAGGGAGTACGCCTGTCGAAAATGGTCTCGGAATTATTGAGCATAGCAAGGATTGAGAGCGGCAAGGAAGCTCTGAAATACAGCCCCATTGATCTCAAAGAACTGATGGAGGGCATAGCCGAGGCCTTTGAGCCCATGCTCTTGAAGAAAGATGCGGTTTTCAGGTATGACACAGGGGAGATCGGGACTGTTGTTGCTGACGGGGAGAAACTGAAGCAGATTCTGATCAATTTGATTGATAATTCATTAACTTTCTCCGACGAAGGTTGTATTATAGAAGTGACTGCTGACCGCAATGATGCCATGATTGAGATCAGCATAGCCGATAACGGCTGGGGTATTCCGGCTGAGGATATCCCCCATCTTTCCGAACCTTTTTATCGAGGGAGGCATGGAGACAGGGTAAAGGGAACCGGACTCGGCCTTGCGCTTTGTGATGAGATGCTGAAGATGCATAATGGTCGCATGAGCATTAAAAGCACCCTCGGTAAGGGTACGAAGGTAACAATGACTATTCCATGCAGGGAGGTTCTGTGAGCAGGGTAATCGTGATTGATGATGAACCATTTATTTTGATGATGATAGAGGACAAGCTCAAAAAGGCCGGGATTGGTGTCACGACACTGCGGGAAAGCAGAAACGCGCTTGAGGTGATCAGAAGAGAAAGGCCTGAACTGATCATCCTCGACTGGATGATGCCGGAATTAAGCGGAATAGAGCTCTGCAGGATGATAAAATCAGATCCTGAATTGAAGGACATACCTGTGTTTATGCTGACAGCCAAGGGGCAGGATTCTGATGAGCAGCAGGGTTTTCAGTGCGGCGTGAGCCGTTACATAACCAAACCGTTCAGCCCGAGATCACTTCTTGATATGGTGCAGGAGATCCTTGGCACAGCCTGATTATCAGCAGGACCTGACTGCTGCGGTACAGGAACTGGGCGTTGCCTATGAGGAGCTCTCGCTCCTGTACAGGATATCGGGTGTCTTTTCATCGCTCAGTATAGATGATATATGCAGCAGCATTATCAATGAGGCGGTTGAGACCATAGGGGTGGGGACTGCGGCAATTCTCTTTCACGATGAAAAGGGCGACAGCCTCTTTACGAAGACCTGCATGGGCATATGGGATGCTGACAGGGTCTTTCCGAGAGACAATTCGGTTATCTGGAATGCGATCGTATCGAAAAAACCGTCGGCATTTTGCAGGCTCGAAGCTACGGAATATCACAATTATATCCCTGACATCAGATCTATCATGGTATGCCCGATTCATGGCAAGGCCAGGAACATTGGCGCCATTATTGTAGCAGACAAGGCGGCTGATCAGGAGTTCTTTTCCCATGACACCAAGCTTCTGACGGCTATCTCGTCTCAGGCCGGCCTGGCCATAGAAAATGCAATGCTTTATACCGAATTGGAGGCGCTGCTTGTCGGTGCGATCCGGTCACTGGTCAAGGCGCTTGAGGCAACTTCCTACTGGACTGCAGGGCATACAGAGCGGGTGACTGAATATGCCCTCGGCATTGGCGAATCACTTTGTCTTGACAGGGAGACGCTCGAAAAACTGAAAATATGCTCGCTGCTGCATGATATCGGAAAGATAGCTACGCCACAAGAGATATTGAACAAGAATGAGGCATTGAGTCAGGACGAGTGGATGGAGATGAACAGGCATACAACTGTTGGCGCAGAAATATTGGGAGAGATGAAACAGTTCAGGGATGTCATTTCAGGCATCAAATACCATCATGAACATTGGGACGGCAGGATGAGTATTTTTGGCCTGAAAAAGGAAGAGATCCCTCTCCTGGCAAGGATTCTGTCTGTTGCAGACGCCTTTGACGCGCTCACATCCGACAGGCCTTATCGTCCGAGGCGGTCCAAAGATGAAGCAGTCAGGGAGATAGTGAGATGTTCAGGGGCTCAGTTTGATCCTGAAATTGTGAAGGCATTTCTCGCAGGAATGGGATTATCTACCCAACAACATCAAGCTCCCTGATCCTCAGTCGCACCCCAAGCGCTGCTGCGATCTGCTCACATTTGACCATGTCAATTTCCGGAAGTCTTACGACCGTTACCTGAACATCAGCCACAAAAGCCTTGACCTGCTCTGTAAACCTGATGACCTCTTGATATGCCTGCGGGAAATCAGGCCTGCAGATCCTGTTATAGGTCTCTGCATCCTGTGCATCAAGGCTTATGGAGATGCTGTCAACAAGGCCTTTTAATTCAGGAATGATATTTCGCCCATGGATCAGGTTTGCATGACCGTTTGTATTGACCCTGATATAACCGCCCTGCTGCTTAACCCACAGGGCTATCTCCTTTACGACATCGAGCCGCTGCAGGGGTTCGCCATATCCGCAGAACACGATCTCCCTGAATCGTAAAGGGTCGCCGATCTCATCTTTCAGTTCCTCCACGGATGGCTCATGATCAAGTCTCAGGCGATGACCTTTAACAAAATCCGAATTGAACTTCACGCAAAAAGAGCATCTGTTTGTGCAGCGGTTGGTGATATTAAGATAAAGGCTGTCGCGTATCTGGTATGCTATCTCCGCTTTTTGAGGCAGGGCTCCTATGCTGAAAAGTCTTTTGGCATTCAGGGTAGTGATGCGGGCCAGATCCTGCAGTGTAATACCCCTGAGTTGTGCAATCCTTAGTGCTGTATGTGTGATATAAGAAGGCTCATTGCGTCTGGACCGGAAGGGCTCAGGGGCAAGGTACGGAGCATCAGTCTCGATCAGCAGATAATCATCAGGGATGCTGCCTGCGACCTCCTGCATAATTGCTGCCTTTTTGAAGGTGACCGGCCCCGGTATTGAGATGTAAAAGCCCAAGGCCATCACCTGTTCGGCCATCTCGATGGTTCCTGAGAAGCAGTGAAAGACACCACGGAGGACTCCGGCTTCCCTGACAATATTCAGGGTGTCCTGATCTGCCTCTCGGCTGTGGATGATAACCGGCAGGCCAGTTTCCTTTGCCAGTTCAAGCTGTCTTCTGAAGACGATCCTCTGTATGTCCCGGGGGCAATGATCGTAGTGATAATCAAGCCCTGTCTCTCCGATAGCGATTACCCGCTGCTTTTGCGAAAGTTCCCTGAGAAGGGAATATGTCTGATCAGTAAAGCTGTCTGCATCATGGGGGTGTATGCCGACCGAGGCATATATGAAGTCATGAAGTTGCGCGAGTTTCACAGCCTCCAACGATCCCTTAAGGTCAGAGCCGATCGTAATCATAGCCTCAACCCCTGCTTCCCGGGCCCGATTGATTACCTCCTGCCGGTCAGGATCAAACTCCTTCATCTCGAGATGGCAGTGGGTATCAATAAAGGCGGCTGATGGGTGATGAGTGATGTGTGACAAGCTGGACAAGACGGTCTCTTTGTCTTTACTGTTCACGGTCAACTACTTGCAATTCACAGAAGTTATGCCCCGAACTTCTTCAGGCGGAGTGCATTGGCAAGCATAAGCGGCATAAGCTCGATAGTGGGAAATATGCCAAATTCGCCTTTGGTACACTCGCGTTCCGAAAAGCCGGCGCAGAGCCCCCCAAAGACGTATGGTGATGCCAGCAGCATAGGCACAGGGTGCCAGCTGTGGCCTTTCAACAGGGCCGGTGTTGAGTGATCGCCGGTAATGGCAAGCACATCAGGGTTCAGCTCCATGATAGAGGGCAGGAGTGCATCGAACTCCTCTATCCTTTTTGTCTTTTCCTCAAAATTGCCGTCTTCACCATATGAATCTATTTTCTTGACATGAAGAAAGAAGAAATCATGGTTGTCATACTGGTCCTTAAGAAATGCAATCTGATCCTCAACAGGTCCTTCCAATGCAGGGGCATGCATGCCGACAAGAGTTGCAAGGCCGCGATACATCGGATAAGTCGCAATTGCAATCGCACTTAACCCATAGGCCTGCTCAAAGGTAGGGATGTCCGGCATTACGGCAAATCCCCTCATAAGGGCAAAATTTGCGCGCTGCTCATCCTTTAAGGCCTGCTGTATACGCGCTATGAGCTGATCGGCAACTGCCGCCACCTTCTCGGCATTTCGGGAAAGCGGCTGCGGCAAAAGAGGAGCCTTGCCTTCAAGCTGCGGGTCTGTGTCAGGGATATCTGCTGCGTCTTTTGCAAGATCTTCAGGAAATCTGATTACTACGGCAAAGCGGTGCTCAAGGCCCGGCGCAAAGGTTATTTCTGCCTCATCTATCCTTGAGATCCTCCTCTGGAGCCTCTCAGTAAGCTCTCTGCTCAGGTCAGTAGGTATTCTTCCTGCCCTTCGGTCAATAATCACCCCATCCCTCAGAGTCGCATAGTTGCACCTGACAGCCACATCTGTCTTTCTGATCTGAAGGCCAAGGCCAAGGGCTTCAAGAATTCCCCTGCCTATCTGAAATTCGAGCGGGTCATACCCGAAAAGGGCGAGATGGCCGGGGCCGCTGCCGGGTGTTATGCCTGGTGCAACCGGCAAATGTAGGCCGCAGCCCGATGATCCGGCAAGCCTGTCGAGGTTGGGCGTTGCAGCGGTCTCAAGCTCTGTCTTTCCATTGACCGGCAGTCCTCCAAGACCGTCAAGGACCACAAGTATGATCTTTGTTCTGTTCTTCTGTACGAGATTTCTTATCAGTTTCTGCATGATTTGAATATTACTGTAAAGACGTGCAGGTTTTCAAGAAATGCAAGGAACAATTTGTGCTATAGTATTTTTTGAAGAGGCATGAATATGAAGATGCATAGTCTTGCAGGCAATTTTCTGATAGCATCACCAGGTCTGGATGATCCCAATTTCAGCCAGAGTGTTGTTCTTATCTGCAGCCACACAGGGGAGGGCCTGTACAGCCGGAGCAGGGATTTATCATTTACGAACCCTTTGGCAGGAATTTCGGTTCGCTCAAAATTGGAAAGAATATCGGGCTGACATCATCGAAGGATCTGCTTCAGGACATACTCAACGGCAAAGGGCCGGAGCGTTATCTCTTTTCCCTTGGACATTCAGGGTGGGAGGCTGATCAGCTCGAGGAAGAGCTGATGTCAGACAGCTGGCTTGTGGTTCCGATGGATCAGGATATAGTCTTTTCAGTAAGGCCGGAGGAGCGATGGAGACGTGCCGCCAGACTGATAGGCATTGATTTTTGCCGGTATTCAGAACGCTCGGGAAATGCGTAATACCTTACTCAATAAAAAGGAGTTAAGCCATGAAAGTTGTTGCCTTTAACGGAAGTCCCAGAAAAGAGGGAAACACACGTGATGCGATCAGTATTGTTTTGGGAGAGTTGAATGCGGAAGGTATAGAGACAGAGTTGATTCAGCTCGGTGGTGCAGATATCAGGGGCTGCAAGGCCTGCATGAAATGCTTTGAACTGAAAAACAGGCTCTGCATCCAGAAGGATGATCTGAACGGCTTTGTAGAAAAGATGATCGGCGCTGACGGCATTATCATCGGTTCTCCTACCTATTTTGCGAATGTCTCGACTGAGGTTAAGGCCCTTATTGACCGGGCAGGATTGGTAGCCCGCGCAAATGATATGATGCTGAAAAGAAAGGTCGGCGCAGCCGTTGTTGCTGTCAGGCGGGCAGGAGGCACAGACGTATATTCTGCCATTAATTATTTCTTCGGCATCAACAGCATGATCATTCCAGGTTCAATCTACTGGAATCTCGGCATCGGGAGAAACCCTGGAGAGCTGATGAAGGATGAAGAGGGTACCGCCACATTCAGAAGTCTTGGAGAGAATACGGCCTGGCTTCTGAAAAAGCTCTCTGCCTGAATGCAGCCCTGAATCAGAGTCCGAGATTCTGCAGCAATTGTACTATGGCCGAGTTGGCAATATGCCGTCCCTTTCTTGTCAGACGGAAATTGCCGGCAGACAGAGCGACCAGTCCATGCTGAATCAATTCATTTCCTGCTTCAGGGAGGTCAAGGCCTAATTCCTGCGCCTCTGACAGCCTTAGGCCTTCTGTCTTGCGAAGGCCTAAAAAGATAAATTCCTTCAGGGCATCGTCGCAGCATATTTCGGTTTTTTCGATCTCAGGGTCGCCATCGGCACTCAGTCTTTCGATGTACTCGGCGATGCCGGATGTATTCCTTGACCGGAATCCCCTGATGAAGCTGTGAGCTCCGGCGCCGACTGCGAGGTAATCACCCCGGTCCCAGTAATTCATATTGTGCCTGCAGCGATATCCAGGCAGAGAGTAGTTTGATATCTCGTATTGTTCGTATCCTGACGATGCAAGGAGGTCTATGGCAAGGTCAGACATCTCTATGATCAGCTCTTCAGCCGGCATTGTGAGCTGCCCTGTCTCAAGGTATCTCTTAAGCGGCGTCTTCTTCTCGGGTGTAAGTTCATATGCAGATATATGCTGAGGCAAAAGAAGAACTGCCTGATCAAGCGATTGTTTCCAGGTTGACAAGCTCTGTCCTGGAATGCCGTACATGAGATCAAGAGAGATGTTTTCAATACCGCTTGAGCGGACGATCTCTGCAGCTCTTATCGCCTCTGCTGCATCATGAATCCTTCCAAGTGTGCGAAGTTCATTATTGTCAAAAGACTGGATGCCGAGACTGAGGCGGTTGACGCCCTGAGACTTAAGCGATTTGACCTTCATATCGGTCAATGTGCCGGGGTTTGCCTCAACGGTTATTTCAACGGCATCCGCAAGGCTGTAGTTGCGGGCAATGCATGTAAACAGTTCTTCAAGACAAACATCTGTCAATACGGAGGGTGTGCCGCCACCCACAAAGACTGCCTTCAATCTATCCGACAGCCCTTTCTTCATCTGCAGTTCCCTGCAGAGCGCATAGGTATAGCTTCGGGCAAGAGATTCGTCATAAGGGATCGAAAGAAAATCGCAGTAAACGCATTTATTTGCGCAGAACGGGATATGTATGTACAGGAATTCAGCCACACTGTATTTTATGCCATTGCAGGGTAATTTTGTCCTGTTGTGATATCATAAGTCTCTATGCATATTGAAGAACTCATCCGGATCATGGCTGCACTCCGCGCAGAAAATGGCTGTCCCTGGGACAGGCAGCAGACAAGGCAATCCCTCAAGCCATTTATCATAGAAGAGGCATATGAGGTTCTTGATGCCATTGAAGCAGACAATGCAGATGAGCTGAAAGAGGAATTGGGAGATCTCCTGTTTCAGATCGTTTTCCAGTGCCGGATAGCTGAAGAGCAGGGCGAGTTCGGGCTTCAGGATGTGATTGACGGCATATCAAATAAGATGACCTCCCGGCATCCTCATGTATTCGGAAACGCAGATATCAGGACTTCCGGGGAAGTTTTGATTAAATGGGACGAGCACAAAAAAAGAGAAGGAAAGCAGAGGGACTCCATACTCGATGGGGTTCCAGGGACCATGCCGGCGCTTCTGCGAGCGAGGAAGTTGCAGGATCGTGCCGCAAAGGTCGGTTTTGACTGGCAGAGGATTGACGATGTGCTCTTGAAGCTCGATGAAGAGGTGTTGGAGTTCAAGGAGGCTGTAAAGAAGAAACAGGAGTATAATATCGAGGACGAGCTTGGAGATATCCTCTTTATGATCGTAAATATCTCACGGTTTATCGGAGTTAATCCTGAAGATGCACTGAGAAAGACAATCAGCAAGTTCATATCGCGTTTCCGGTATATAGAGATTTCTGCTGCTGAAAAGGGAGAGAAGCTGTCTGACATGAGCCTTGCGGAGATGGATGTGCTCTGGGAAGAGGCGAAGCAGCAACAAGCACCGTAGAGCGTGGGTGTAGCAGGCTTTAAGCCGACCAGCTATCGTATCCGGCGACCAGCCGGATCTGAGCTTCGATGTCACATAGGAAACTAAGCTTTCATGCTGTCTCGGGCGATGCCGGGGCCTGCGGCGTCTCTCTTTAGCGTAGGCTCCGCGAGAAATACCGCACTCTATTGACTTCGCCTATTCAAGGATCACAATCCGAAGGCTGTCCAGCAAATGCCGCTTATTTTTATCTGAGATCTCTCCAAGATGATCGAGAAAACGACGGTTGTCAATGGAACGAATCTGGTCTACGATGATGTCTGATTCACGATCAAGGCCCGCCTCACCTTTCTTCAGATGAATACGCAGAACATGCGCCGCCGGCTGTACTTTCGTCGTTATAGGGCAGACAATGGTGCTGGTATGGCTCTCATTCAGGAGATTCGTTTGGATAACGATCACAGGCCGCACCTTGCCTGGCTCTGTGCCGAAACGGGGATTGAGATCCGCTGTATATACATGGAATTTGGTCAGCGTCATTGTGGCAGTCTGTCTTCGATCAACTCCAGTTCCCGCAGCGCCTCAAGTGAGGATTCCGACACCAATGCGGATTCTTTTTTTAGCAGCTCTTTCATTACGCTCCGCTTCATAAACTTATTGTAAAAGCTCAAGGCGTCGTTAATGTAAGCGTTTCGCGATATATGCATCGTTACGATAACCTCCTCAGTCTCTGAGAAAACTTCATCACGCATTTTCAGTGACAGCGTTTTTGACATGGCCAGCCTCCTTCCATTTAAGGTATTACCGAAAGTATATACCTTATGGCCGGAATAGTCAAAGTCATTGCCAAAGTCTGACCCCATAGCTACCATAGCTACTGATGGGGCAATGTGTTCTGTGATCTTTCATGTCTATAAATTAGCAGTTGCTTCGCGTTTTATTATTTTTTTTGGTCGATGCTCTTGCCATACGGTCTCCAAATCGACATCCTTCAGTAGAGCAAATGAGGTGGTGCTTAGCGATGTCAAGGATGTGACCCTATAGACTCCATTTTTTACGCGGCGTGAAGCGGGGCTATGCGTTCAATCCCTTTCTTAATTACTCGCGCTGCCTCCCAGAGATCAACGGCACGCTGCGCATTTAGCCAAAACTCGGGAGTATTGCCAAATAACCTTGCAAGACGTAAGGCCATAGCTGGGCTTAGGGCACGCCTTTCCCGAAGCAGTTCATTCACTGTCTGGCGCGAGACGCCAAGTGCCCTGGCAAAACCGGCCACGGTCAGCCCGAAATCCGGCAGAAAATCCTCGCGGAGCATCTCGCCGGGATGTGTAGGCCTGATATGTCGCTCTCTCTTGTTGGGAATACTCATAGATCACCTCTCTTCAATGATAATCAGTCAGCTCGACTTCATATGCGTCTTCATCGACAAATCGGAAGCAGATCCGCCATTGATCGTTTACCGAAATAGAAGACTGTCCTTTTCTGTCCCGTTCCAACTCATGAAGCCGGTTGCCCGGAGGGACTTTTAGGTCGCTCAAACACGTCGCCAAATCAATATACTCCAGTTTCCGAACAGCGCGCTTCCATATCTCAGCAGGAAACTTCTTTGCTTTGCCCGTTTCATACAGTTCCTTTGTATGGCGGTCTGCAAACGTCTTTATCATATGTTAGTGTAATCTGTCACGTGACATATGTCAATCCGCTTTTGCACTAAATCATCGCCCCCGACTTTATCTTTGTTATGTTGTTTTACTTGGCAACGTCGCCTACTCAGTCGTCCGACCGCAGCAGCAACTCGTTAGAGAATCTCAAGGGTCAGGTCTACACTCTTCACAAACTGACTGCTCCCCTGTCGAAGAGCCTTAAGTGTCAGCAGACTGCCTGCATTGTCATAGCCGCTGGTCTTTGTTTCAATAGTCAAGCCTGACCACTTTTGCTTGCACTAGCGGGTATCGCCATTTCGATAGGAAGAATACGCAAAAACAGGTTATATTGTCAAGAATGTAGACCTGACCCTAATGACTTTTGTTCAGCTCCTTTCGTGCCATAAAACCTCCAATTGTCAAAATCAGAAATCTTACAGCAACGGTTGTTGAAAAAGTGGGGAATATTCCTGGCCCCAACTGGGGAATTAATTTGGCCCTAACTGAGGAATTCTTTTGGCCCCAACTGGGGAATTACTCTGGCCCTCGACATCAGGTTCTCAGTCCTGTATTTGATCCCCATTTCTCGGAATCCAGCTTCGGGTTC
>CAYUNK010000043.1:0-22015 GCA_964446125.1 uncultured Nitrospiraceae bacterium
CTTCTCATACTCTTCGCCAGGCAATATGAAAATGCCAGAACAAATTTACCGTGACAAACAGCCCTCTTTTGCCTTGAAAAAACAGCTGCTGCTGTTATTCCGGCTCAGTCAACAGCTTTATGTGTCTGAAGAAATAAGAAGGCCCTCTTCCGAGGGCCTTTGTCATTGCCGGTTGTAATTACTGTCTCTGATTTTGTTTATGCTGCTGCCGCCTGCTTAGCCTTTTTTGCTGCAGCTGCTGCGAATACTTCCACGGCATTAAAGGTGCCGTCTATTGCCTGGGTCGGGCACTTTGCCGTGCATATGCCGCAGCCGACGCACCTGGCCGGATTGATCTCATGCTTCTTCTTCTGCTCCCCTGAAGGCGCGTCAACAGGGCAGACCTTGGTGCAGATCTGACATCCTATGCACTTGTCAGTGATAAATGCCTTTGGCCGCACAGGCAGGTGATCCACAATAGCCTTTGTCGGGCATTTTGAGACACAGAGGCCGCAGACCCTGCATTTATTGACATCAATGCGCGAGAAGTTATTCTGCACAGAAGGCGCATCAAACGGACAGACCTTTACGCATGCATTGCAGGCAATGCAACCAATGTCGCAGTTCTTTCTGGTCTCCCCTCCTTTGTCTCTTGAGTGGCAGGCAACAAGCACCATCTTTGATGCAGGCAGCACCTCGATCACCTTCTTGGGGCAGGCCTGCTCGCACTTCCTGCAGCCTGTGCATTTAGTTATATCAACAACAGGCAGGCCCTCGTTGCCCATATGCAGGGCATCAAAGGGGCAGACCCGCGTGCAGGTGCCATACCCGAGGCAGCCATATGCGCAGGACTTGTCTCCGCCTCCTGCAAGGACTGCTGCCCTGCAGTCCATAACCCCCTCGTATTTGAACTTCTTTCTTGATTTGGCGGAAGAGCCCTGGCACATGATGCGCGCAAAGATCGGCTCGCGTATTTCTGCTTTTTTTCCGGTTATCGGGGCAACAGCCTCAGCGCCTTTTGCACCTGCAGGTGTGCAGAGGTTCGGCGCCACATCAGGGTTATTCACAACAGCCTCGGCATACTGCTCGCATCCTGCGTATCCGCAGGCCCCGCAATGTGCATGGGCCAAAACGTCCTTCACCTTCTCTACGCGCGGGTCTATCTGCACCGCAAACCTCTTTGCCGCAATTGCAAGGCCAACCCCAAAGACCGCCCCAAGGCCGGCCAAAAAGACAAGAGTCCATTTGATAAGGGGGGCAACATCTACCGTCTCTTTCGCCTCTACCCCGCCGCCGACACCGGCAAAGGCTGCGGCTGCAGAGAGAAGGACAATAAAGACGGCGATCAGGCCGGTCTTCTTCCTTTCTATTCTTATGGGCATCATTTCGACTCCTTCATATGATATATGTCGCGCCACTTTTACAGGGTAATAAGGCCTGAAAATCCGGTAAAGGCAAGGGCTATCAGACCGGTAACGATAAATGCCATCGCAAGCCCCTTAAAAGGAGCCGGCACCTCTGCGAGTTCGAGCTTCTCGCGTATGCTTGCCATAATAATCATGGCCAGCCCGAAGCCGAGGCCTGATCCGAGCCCAAAGGCAATGCTCTGGAGAAAGGTATATTTCTCCCCGGCGTTTATCAGGGGAACTGCAAGTATGATGCAGTTCGTAGAGATCAGGGCAAGATAGATTCCCAGCTTGTAGTAAAGCCCCGGCGATATCTTCCTCATGATCGTATCTGATGCCTGGACCAGCCCTGCCACAATGCCGATGAAAACTATGATCTCAAGGAATGTGATGCCCAGCGGAACCATCAATTTGGTAAAGACAACCCAGCTGAGCGCTGCGCTGATCATCATAACCGCAGTAAAGGTGATGCTCATGCCTACTGCTGTCTCCATCTTCTTCGAGACGCCAAAGAAGATACAGAGTCCGAGGAACCTCGTAAAGACGAAGTTGTTGATGAGTGATGCCGAGACGATGAGCTCAAAATATCCAATGAATTCGCTTTCCATGATCTCTCCTTCTAATGCGAAACCGCGCCCTTTTTCTTGTACCGGATATCAATCCAGTTAAAGAGCGCCATCAGTATTCCAACGGCAAGAAAACCGCCTGCAGGCAGAACGAACAACAGGACAGGCTTTGTATTGATAAAGGTGAAGACCTGCTGGGTCGCAAGCCCTGTCGGCACTGTTAGCGTACCCTTGCCGATCAGTTCCCTGAAGAAGCTGATCACTGTAAGCGCAAACATAAAGCCCACTCCCATGCCGAGGCCGTCAACCATCGAGGGCATAACGCTGTTTTTGGATGCAAACATCTCCGCCCTTGCAAGAATAGAGGCAAAGGCGACGATCAGCGCTATATAGAGCCCCACCTTGGCATACACATCAGGGACAAAGGCGGCCATCAGCATCTGGGTGATCGTTACCCACCCGGAGATGACAAGCATAAAGATCGGCAGCCTCACCTTGGGGTGTATGACCTTTCTCATCAGGGATATGGTGATATTTACCATGGTCTGAACAAATAACACCGCAAGCCCCATGAATATCCCGTTTTTGAGATTGTTCGTTACAGCAATCGAGGGGCAGAGGCTCAGCGCGAGCTTGAAGATCGTATTTTCCTTGACGATCCCGTTTAGAAACAGCTCCTTCAGACTACTTGTGCTGGTGCTCGACATCCGCAGTACCTCCTTCCTTCACTGTTTTTATAAGAAACGCTATCCCGTTTTTCACCGCATCTTCAGAAACTGCACGGGTGGATATGGTCGCCCCTGAGAGGGCCTCGATATACTCTGTGGTGGGAGTCTTGAGCACCTTCAGATGATCAATGTCCTTGCCTATGAACATGTTTTTGAACGAGTCGGCCTCGATCTCATCACCCAAACCAGGAGTTTCGGTGTGGGAGAGAATATCTATCTTCTTGATGATGAAATCCGTGTCTACAGCGATAAATGTATTGATATAGCCTGAGTATCCCTTTCCAAAAGACTGGATCACATACCCTATGGTCTGGCCGTCTTTTTTTGCAATGAAATACTTGGCAGGCTTTTCATGGATCTTCCATTCGCCCATCTGGGCAACATCATCCGCCTCAGGCAGCAGCCGTTTAAGCGCCTTCTTCTCTGCCTCTATATTATTGCGGTAGATCTTGGGTGAGGCCTGAGAAAATACAAAGGCAAGGATAAACCCGCCGATCAGATATACGACAACAAGGTTTACGGTTATTTTGAAGATGTCCTTGCCGGTCATTACTTGCTCTCCTTTGCCTTTTCCTGCTTGACAGCGCCGAAGACCTTTGACTGGAAGCTGCGGTCTATCAGGGGGGCAAAGCAGTTCATGATGAGTATCGCAAACATCACGCCTTCCGGAAATCCGCCCTTAAGCCGGATCAGCATCGTCAGAAATCCGCAGCCAATCCCAAAGAGGATCTGCCCGTTTCTTACAGAAGGCGAGGTGACATAATCGGTTGCCATAAACCAGGCGCCCAACATCAGGCCGCCGCTCAGAAGATGAATGATCGGGTCACCAGCCATAAAGATCATCCTGCCGGTCTCCGGGTCCTTGCCTCCAAACACAAAGGCGATCAGGGCAACCGTCCCCAGGAACGACACAGGGATATGCCATGTTATATATTTTTTATAGAGAAGGAACAGTCCGCCAAGCAGCAGCGCGATGGAGGAGACCTCTCCGATCGAGCCTGCCCGGTTTCCGGTCAGAAGATGCATATACAGGTTCATCTTGTCGCCAAAGACCTCTATAAGCTGTGCCAGACCTTCTTCCTTTAATATGCCGAGCGGGGTTGCCGTGGTCTTGGCGTCCATAGAAAAGAAGGCAACAGCAGGCTCGTTCCAGATGGTCATTGCCCGCGGCCACGACAAAAGGGCAAAGGCCCTGCCGATCAGCGCAGGGTTGAAGACATTAAAGCCAAGGCCTCCAAAAAGCTGCTTGGTTATGACGATCGCCACAAACGAGGCGATGATCGGGACATGGATCGTAAACGGCGCAAACGACCAGAGCGACGCAGGCATATTCATCCCCAGGAGCAGTCCTGTAAGAAATGAGCTTCCATCGCCCACGACAGACTTCCTGCCTGCCATCTTCAGATACCATTTCTCTGATGCCACACAACTGATGACGCAGAGCGCGGTGACGAATATCGCCTTAAGGCCAAAGAAATAGAAGCCTGCAAGCAGGGCAGGCATAAGCGCAATGCTGACAGTCCACATGATGCGGCTTGTGGTCTCGTCGCTTCTGACATGCGGACTTACCGATACGATCAACTGTTCTTTTTTCGTTGCCTCCATCTATATCTCCTTACGGCTTTACCATGGATTTCGCTAATCTTACGAACTGGACGATAGGCCTCTTTGAGGGGCAGACATATGCACAGGAGCCGCATTCAAAACAGTCAAACAGATTATATTCCTTTGCATCTTCATAAAATCCTTTTTCCGAAAGCACGCTCAGCATGGAAGGCATAAGGCCCATGGGACAGATATCAATACATCTGCCGCAGCGTATGCAGGGTCCGAACTCCTCTGTATGGGTGACGATCTCCTCCGGCATAACAAGGATTCCGGATGTGCCTTTTGTGATCGCAACGTCCAGGGAAGATATGGCAAAGCCCATCATCGGGCCGCCCGAGATGACCTTGGCGACGCCTTCCTTAAAGCCGCCGCATTCCTCAATCAAATCGCCCACCTTGGTGCCGACCCTCGCCATAAGATTCTTTGGCTGCCTGATGCCTTCGCCGGTCACTGTCACAACCCTTTCGATCAGGGGCTTGCCGAACCGTGCAGCCTCATAGATTGCAAGCGCCGTGCCTACATTCTGGACCACCACACCGACATCCATAGGCAGGGCCTTTGGCGGGACTTCCCGGCCCAGCACTGCCTTGATCAGCATCTTTTCAGCCCCCTGCGGGTATTTCACCTCGCAGGTTATGATGCTGATGTCAGGCTCATTCGCTGCTGCTGCCTTCATGGCTGCTATGGCATCAGGCTTGTTGTCCTCTATGCCTATGTAGCCCTTCTTGACGCCCCTGATCCTCATCGTGATCTTGAGGCCCTCGACTATTTCCATGGGTTTTTCGAGCATGAGCCTGTAGTCTGCAGTAAGATACGGCTCACACTCTGCGCCGTTGAGAAGTATCGCGTCAATAGCCTTTTCCTTTGGCGGCGAAAGCTTCACAACAGTAGGAAACGCCGCGCCGCCCATGCCGACGATGCCTGCTGCCTTGACCTTATCCTTAAGTTCATCCGCAGAAAGGCTCATATAATCAGGATTGTCCTGAAGCGGAGCCCATTCTTCCCTGCCGTCATTTTCTATTACAATAGAATTTATCATCCTGCCCATTGCATTGGGGAACTCGCCTATAGCCATAACCCGGCCTGAGACAGAGGCATGCACAGGCGAGGAGACAAAGGCTGACGCCTCTCCCACGACCTGCCCCTTCTTCACTTCCTCGCCGATGGATACGCAGGAATTGCAGGGCGCTCCGATATGCTGGCTGAGAGGAATAACAACAATCTTTGGAGGTTTTGCATCACTGATAGGAGAATTGGCTGCGAATTCCTTTTTGTCAGGAGGATGTATGCCGCCTTTAAACGTTGCTGTGCCCATTAAACTATTCCCTCCTTGGGATATTGGAGAACAAAAAACACTATTTGATACCATGAGCAGATATAATCTGTCAAGCTGTGCTTATCAGCCTATAAAAAACCATTATGTCCTTTCCCCGAAGGAGCCGTTTATCCCAAAAACTGCATCAAACAGAAATCACCTGTCTCTGCCCGCCCTCTTTTACAAACAGGTGGCAGTTTCATCAGTTCAAAGCGATGGGAAAGGGACTTATGAGAAACAGGACTTGCAAATACGATGCCTTCATTCTTAAATGCAGCCTTCAGGACAGAGTCGTACATTGACATGGATGATCAGATAATTTATCATTAACATAATCATGACTGTCTTCTTCAGGCCACCGTTCAGGAAGTTTGTGAAAAAGCAATCAAGGGCATTGCAACTGGCGATTGAGGACGAAATTGAAAGGATATGCAAAAGCCCGGACAGCGGCGAGACCAAGAAGGGCGACTTGACGGGCCTGAAAGTTCACAAGTTCAATTTTCAGAGGCAGGAATACCTGCTGGCCTATAAAGTAGAAGGCAGCGCCATACTGTTTTATATGACAGGAACTCATGAAAATTTCTATCGCAAACTCAAGCATTATCTCAGGGAGGCTGAATGACCATGCTGACAGCAAAAAAAGTATATGAGGAGATCCTTGATATGCCGGTAAAGGAAAGGGAGCGGCTCTTTTCGATTATTGCAAGGCACGGCTTTGAAAAAGAGCGTTATACCCATGAGGAAGTCTTCAGCGATATAAGGCAGGCCCCTTTCACCATAAAAGAGGCGGCTGAATATTTTGAGGTTGCGGAGATTACGGTCAGAAGATGGGCAAAAGATGGTATGCTGGAACACAAGCGGATCGGGAAGAATCTGGTGTTCGACCCTGATGCGTTGAAGACTTTCAAACAGCAAAGACGGGCATGATGGGCAGGATGGAGTCAGGCAGAATCAGACTCTTCCGGGCACAATATGGGCACAATCGCTCATTTGGAGGGATTGACACATGCGTCGGACAGGACATAAGCAATTGAAAAATATGGTGCCGGTGGGGAGAATCGAACTCCCACTGGGTTGCCCCAACCGGATTTTGAGTCCGGCGCGTCTGCCAGTTCCACCACACCGGCACAGTGTGCAGGTATTGATTGTAAATAAAGTCCCCCTGTCCGGTCAAACCTGCCAAAGCAGATGATTCTTTGGTGATCAGCAGACGAAGAGAATGATTCCTGTATTTTCAAATGGTTTATTGCCCTGTCAGGAAATCCCGGAGCATCTTCCTTCTGCCTTGCTATCTGCCCATGCTCAGCGCCTGTCCTATTGCAGGGATAAAATCCTTTTTTCTCGACATTACCCTGGGAAGGATGCAGGTGCTGTTTTCGACCTTCACACCAAAGGCCTTCTCAACGATCCATGTCTCACCCTTTAAAAGAACCCTCTCATACGATGCAAGAAGCGGGTTTGTGACAAGGAGCACTGTCAGATCATAGCCGTCTGCCTTCCTTATCCTGTCAAGTTCATCCAGCAGATTCTTTTCCCGCCAGTCCACCTCTTCACAGTCCAGCACCATCATCTGGCTGACCCCCAATTTCTTTCCGCCTACATGAAACTCCTTGAAGTCAGCCTCAATCAACTGCGCTGCCGTCTTTCCCTCCATATTGATGCCGGCATGCAGGAGTTCCCTGCCATAGTCCCTCAGCGACACCTGCGCAGTCTCTGCCAGCCGCTCTGCTGCCTGCCTGTCCCGTTCGGTCGTTGTAGAAAGCGTAAGCAGAAGCGTGTCCGAGAGGATGCCTGAAAGCAGAATACCTGCAATCTCCTTAGGGATATTCACCTGCCAGAGAAACATCATGCCTGCAACTACTGTACAGGTGCTTCCTATGGGGTCGTTATAGACAAATATAGGCGCAACAGTCGAGACGTCTCCGACACGGTGATGGTCTATTATCTCAAGGATCTCTGCCTCCCCGACATTATCCACAGCCTGTGACACCTCATTATGATCAACAAGTATGGCCCGTTTCCGCACAGGGCTGAGCAGATCAGTCCGCGTAATGAATCCTATAAGGCGGCGGTCGCCGTCTATGACCACTGCAGAGCGGTATTCTGACTCTATCACCTTCTTCCTCAGTTCAGAGATCTGGGTGTACAGCCCGACCTCAGATGTCGGCTGGCACATGATCGAGGCAACCGGCTCAGACATGGTCATGAGCTGCACAGTCGCATATGCGTTATGGGGGGAGGCTATCAGGAGCGTGCCGTGCGACCGGGCTGCAGCAGCCACCTCGCTGCCTATGGGCATCCCGTCAGTCACAATAACTGCTGCAGCGCCCGCACTGATAAGATCAAGCTGGATATCCTGCTGGTCGCCGGCGATCACGACATCGCCTGGGCCGACCCTGTTGAGGATTGTGCCTTTCTGCATCGAAGCAGTATGGATCTTCCCGGTGAGCGTCTGGATCTTCTTTGTATTGCTGATCACCCTGCCGCCGAGGGTCTTGATCAGGATATCAAGACGGATAGGCGCCCGGGAGAGGTCATTGAAGCCGGCACACTCCATATAATGATTGGCTATATCCTTCAGTCCTACAATTCCTGTAACGCGTTCGCTGTCGTCTGTGACAGGCAGGGCCCGGACGCCGCTCTGCTTCATAAGCAGGGCAAGTGCATGCACAGAGTCCCGCTCATTGACAGAAATCGGTCTCTTCATCGAAAGGTCATTTACGGTCGCTGCAATGCTCTCCATTTCCGTCGGCACAGGCAGATTGAACCGTTCAAGCACAAACCTGGTCTCCTCATTGATCTTTCCTGCAGATGCCGGGGTAAAGAGAAACCTCTTGTCTGTAATATTTTTGAAAAAAGAATACGCTATTGCGGAACAGACCGAATCAGTGTCCGGGTTTTTGTGGCCGATAACATAAACAACCTTCGTATTGTCCTGCATCATTGCATCTTCACCGCCTGTATTTCATAATATTATATGCCTCTTGCCTGCTTCATGCAGCAGTCTATTTCCCTATACAGAAACTGCTGAATATCTTTTCGAGGATTTCGTCTGTAGTGACAACGCCTGTGATCTCCCCTATCCTGTCAAGACCTGTCCGCATCTCGATAGAGAAGAGTTCAAGCGGGCTGTCCCCTGACAAAAGGCTGCCTGCCCTCTGAAGCGCCTCAGCAGCACTGTCGAGCGCTGCCTTGTGGCGCATATTCGTGACCACCACGCCCTCCCGCTGCTCTTTCGAGCCGTGGATGTTCGATTCAAAAATAACGGCCTTGAGCCTCTGTATGCCCTCGCCAGTGACCGTAGAGATGCAGACCATCTGCCTCTGGTCCGGGCCGCTCCGGTCAAGGGATATCTTCTGCGGCAGGTCTGCCTTGCTTACTGCCAGTACCGCGTTCCTGCCCTCTATAATGGCAAGAAGATCGAGGTCCTCCTGCCTGAGAGGCTCGCTGCCGTCGAACATGGCAACAACAAAATCAGCATGGACTATCGCCTGAATGCTCCTTCGTATGCCTTCCTGCTCGATCATCTCTGCAGAGTTGCGTATGCCTGCAGTATCCATGATCCTGACAGGCAGGCCATTGATATTGAGATAGTCTTCTATAAGGTCGCGCGTTGTGCCCGGCTCTGCGGCAACAATTGCGCGGTCTTTCTGGAGCAGGGCATTGAGGAGGGACGACTTGCCCACATTCGGCCTTCCTACAATGGCGACAGACAGGCCGTCCCTGAAAAACCGCGCCTCGTTGAAGGTATCTGAAAGCCTCCTGATCTCTTCATTCGCCTCAGAGAGTCTCTTCCCGATCTCCTCCTTTGAGACCGTATCAATCTCATCCTCTGGAAAATCAATATGCGCCTCGACAAAGGCGCTGATCTCGATGAGCTGTTTGCGCATTTCAGAGAGTCTTTCCGACAGGCCGCCTCTTAGCTGTTCATGGGCGATGCGCATGCCCTCTTCAGTCTTTGCATTGATGATATCGAGCACTGCCTCTGCCTGGCTCAGATTTATCCTGCCATTGAGAAAGGCCCGCCGTGTGAACTCTCCTGGCTCTGCCATTCTGGCGCCCTGCCTGAGCGCAATCTCCAGAACCCGCCTTGCCGTGACGATGCTGCCGTGGCAGTTTATCTCAACAACATCCTCGCGCGTATATGAGTTGGGCGCGCGCATGATCACAAGCAGAACCTCATCTGCCGGACGTCCGTCCAGAGGGTCAACGATATGGCCGTAATGCATAAAGTGAGAAGAAGCAGAGGGATTCCTGTCAGTTTTTGTGCGAAAGATCGTCTCAGCAATCCCGACAGCCTGAGGGCCGCTCAGACGGACGATGCTTATGCCTCCCTGTCCTACAGGGGTGGATATGGCGGCTATGGTATCGTCAGGATAATTCATTGCAATGGCTCAAAACTCCCGGACAGACAGTGATGACTGTATTATAAATGAACAGGGGAAGTCTGCAGAATATTTCGCAGGCAGCTAAGGCTGTAAACTCATCGCCTTTTCTTTGGCGAGGGTCCTGTTGACAAAGAACTGCTGGATGATGCCCAGCACATTGCCTATAAGCCAGTACAAAACCAGGCCTGACGCCATATTCAGAAACACAAAGGTAAAGATAACAGGCATCATCAGCATAATCTTTGTCTGGGTCGGGTCCATGGTTGTGGGCGTCATCTTCTGCTGTATAAACATGGTTGCGCCCATCAGAATAGGCAGAGGCCCAAGGGCCAACCCCCCGATAAGCGGCAGAACTTCAGGAATCCGGCCAAAGAGCGTATCAGGCGCAGAGAGGTCTGTAATCCAGAGCATAAACGGCGCTCCCCTCAGTTCAATGGCGGTCAGCAGTATCTGATAAAGCGCAAGAAAAACCGGTATTTGAAGAAGCATCGGCAGGCAGCCTCCAAGCGGATTGACCTTATGCTTTTTATAAAGCGCCATCATTTCGGTCTGCTGTCTCTTGGGATCCTTCTTGTATTTCTCCTTCAGCTCGTTCATCAGGGGCTGAATCTCCTGGAGTTTCTTCATAGACTTCTGGCTCTTTGTCATAAGCGGGACAAAGGGAATCCTCGTCACGATCGTAATAAGGATAATGGCCCAGCCGTAGTTGCCTATGAACTGGTTGAAGAACTTGAGTATCCAGAAGAGCGGACGGGCAACTATCGAGAAGAATCCAAAATCTATAACATGCTCAAGTCCGATATCGAGCGAGGCAAGTCTGTCATGCTCTTTCGGGCCTGCATAGAGATGGAACCTGTTTGTGCCGCTGCCGGCCTTGAAAGCCACAACCGGGGAATCCTGAACCAGAAAGGCCCTTGCCTGCTCAACAGGCGTTGCAGGCACAAGCGCCGAGAAGAAATATTTGTCCTGCTGGGCAATCCATTTAAGCTTCTCCCGGAAAACCTTCGGCTCCTTCAGATCCGATGCAGGAAGGTCTTCGAGATCCGTCCCTGTAAGCAGGGTAGGCCCGACATGCACTGTATTGTCCCTCTCGACGATGCCAAAGTCGCTTCCCAGGGTTATCCAGTATTCGGGAAGACCGGAAACCTCGTCAGTCAGATCAACCTTGTACATGCCGGCCGAAAAGGTGTAAGTTCTCCTGACTGACTTGCCGTCTCCTGCATACTCAAAAACAAGCATGCCTGTCCTGTTTGTATCGTCAAGCTTTATATCACTGCCTGTGACAGAGAAGTTGACGTTTGCCAGATCAAATGAACTGCTCGGGCCCATGCCTGCAGCAGAGACAATGCCAGGCTGTTTGAGCAGAACAACGTCCTGGCCTGACTTATCCTTATACGACTTGATGGCCCAGGACTTTATCGTGCCGCCGCGGGAGGTAAATACCGCCCTGTACAGATCGTTTTCTACAACAACTTCCTTCTCATCTGCTTGAGTGGTCTGTACCACAGGCATGGGGGCTTCTGACTGTTGCAGGGCCTCTTTGGAGGCTGTTTCTGCCGCCTGCTGCTCTGCCGGCCTCTGTACGGCAGGAGGCGGGGGCTCAACAGGGAACATAAACTGCCATGCCACGATCACGAGAAACGAAAGCACAACTGCCATGACGGTCTTGTTATCCATGGTTATTTTACCGGATCAACCCCGCCCTCATGAAACGGGTTGCATCTGAGAATCCTGCCTGCAGCAAGCGCCGAGCCTTTCAGTGCGCCATACTTGTTGATCGCATCAACAGCATACTCGGAACATGATGGTGTGAACCTGCAACTGGAGGGGATGAGGGGTGATATCATATATTTATAGAGTCTGATGATCGTTATGAACAATAGTTTCACGTTTTAGTCCTGCCAGGAACCTGTATACGATTTTGTCAAGGTCAAGAAAATCAGCCCCAGGGGCTGTGCTTCTTGCAACAACAACAATGTCACAGCAGAGAGGCTGTTCTGTCAGCTGCTTCCGGAATATCTCCCTCAGCCGCCGTTTGACCCTGTTGCGCACAACTGCACCGCCGACCTTCCTGCTTACCACAAAGCCGACTCTGCTCTGCATCAGGCCATTTGGATGTGCGTAGAGTATAAGGTGACGGGAAGGAAATTTGCGGCCCTGCTCAAAGACGTGTCTGAATTCTCCTCTTCGAGTCAATGTTTGAAGAGAACCCTTCTTCAAACAGCCAGTCTTTTCCGTCCTTTTTTCCTTCTCCTCTTGATCACATTGCGGCCGCCGGCCGTGCTCATTCTGACCAGAAAGCCGTGCGTCCTCTTCTGCTTCTTTGTGTGTGGATGAAATGTTGTATATGTTCCCATAGCTTTTTTCCTGAGCGACAAGTATAACCAGAGGATTTCCCTAAAGTCAAGGGGGCAGTGCATACCCAAACGCCATTGTTGATAAATATTATCCAAAGAAGGTATAGTATCGGACTAATTTCCTTAATGGAGGTATCTCATGTTTACAGACTTGGCATATGCTATGGGCGCAAACCCTCAGGCAGGACAGGGACAGGGCGGAGGACTGATGGGATTTTTGCCTCTAATACTTATCTTTGTAATTTTTTATTTCATGCTGATCAGGCCCCAGCAGAAGAGGGCAAAAGAGACAAAGGCGATGCTCGAGAGCCTGAAAAGGGGGGACAAGGTCATAACAACCGGCGGTGAATACGGAGTTATCGAGGAGGTCAAACCGAACACGGTCATCGTGAAGATTGCCGAAAACGTGAGGGTAAAATATGGCAAGGGCTTTATCGCCACGGTCAGGACTGAAGAGGACGAGTAGGCATACAACATAATTTTCAAACGTCAGAGCAGGTCTGTAAAATTAACTGAGTCTATCTGCGGAGGTTTTTGATGAAGAAGAGCATTTTCTGGAGATTTCTGTTTATCGGGCTGGCTGTTGTGGCAGCGGCGATCTTCTCCCTGCCCAATACGCCCTTATTCAAGGGCATGCCGCAGTGGTGGCAGAAGAATATGCCGAACAAGGGCATAGTTTTGGGCCTTGATCTTCAGGGCGGCCTGCATCTTGTATTTGAAGTCGAGGCTGACAAGGCGGTAGAGTCTACTGTTGACCGGTACGCCTTCTCCATAAGGGAAATGCTCCAGAAGAGGAAGCTCGATGCAGAGGTAAAGATGAACAACCTCGGCATTGAGATTACGCCCTTTTCCCAGGAGATCGTCAGGGCGCTCAAGGAAGGCTATGGCAATCTCGATATGATTGAGTCCCCGCAAATGATCACCCTCAACCTCAACGATAAAGAGACATCCTTCATCAAGGACAATGCCGCTGATCAGGCGCTCGAGACGATAAGAAACAGGATAGACCAGTTCGGCGTTGCAGAGCCTACGATCCACAGGCAGGGGCAGAACGAGATCGTAGTTCAGCTGCCGGGTGTAAAAGACCCCAGAAGGGCAATAGACCTCATAGGCAAGACTGCGCTGCTCGAATTCAAGATCGTAAATGACGAGGCTCCGGTTGCTGCGCAGCTGCCCTCGGCCATAGCGCCGGGCGATGAGGAGACGATACTGGGCCAGTTTGCAGGGCAGCTCCCGGATGACAGCGAGATACTTTTTGAAAAGAAGGTGAACAAGGAGACAGGCGCAGTCACAAAATTTCCGATCCTCGTAAAGAAGGAGGCTATGCTGACAGGCGCGCTCCTGAACGAGGCCCGGGTCTCCCTTGACAACCAGTTCAGCACGCCGTATGTATCAATAACCTTTAATCCTGAAGGGGCCAGGCGTTTTGAAGAAGTAACCGGCGCTAACGTGAGAAAGCGGCTTGCGATAGTGCTCGACAATACAGTATATTCAGCCCCGGTGATCCAGGAGAGGATCGCAGGAGGCAATGCGCAGATAACCGGAAGCTACGGCATGGAAGAGGCCAAGGATCTGACCATCATACTGAAGGCCGGCGCCCTGCCTGCTCCTCTTAAGATGCTTCAGAACGTAACGGTCGGGCCTTCCCTGGGCAGTGACTCGATCGAGGCAGGCAAGATCGCAGGCATTATAGGAACGATTGCCGTTGCAATCTTCATGATCATCTACTACAGGCTCTCTGGTGTGATCGCCAATTTTGCTCTGCTTCTTAATATCATACTGCTGTTCGGCGCCATGGCCTCCCTCAACGCAACGCTCAGCCTTCCCGGCATTGCAGGCATCATCCTCGCAATCGGCATGGCTGTTGACTCCAATGTTCTGATGTTCGAGCGAATGAGAGAAGAACTGCGGGCAGGCAAGACCTCGCGGTCAGCAGTTGATTCAGGATACAAAAAGGCATTCTGGACAATCTTTGACTCTCACATTACCACACTGATTACTGCTGCGGTTCTGTTTCAGTTCGGCACCGGACCGATCAAGGGTTTTGCGGTGACGCTGAGCCTGGGCGTTTCGATCAACCTTTATACCGCGCTGATAGGCACAAAATCGGTTCTTGATCTCATGCATTACAGGCGCGACGTCAAGCAGCTGAGCATTTAGGAGGAGCCATGATAGAACTGATAAAAAATACAAAGATAGATTTCATGGGCAAAAGAAATATTGCCTTTATCTTCTCGGGCATTGTGACGCTTATCGGCCTGTTCGCGATAGTCCAGATAGCCAATGGGAAGGCAAACCTCGGCATAGACTTTGCGGGCGGCACCTCAGTGCAGCTTAAATTCGAGAAGCCTCCAAAGGTGGCTGAGATCAGAAAGGCGCTTGAGGAGGGCGGCATGAAGGACTTTGACCTTCAGGAGCTGACGACCGAAAACAAGATGCTGATCCGGGCCAAAAATATAGAGATCCAGCTCGGCAGGATATCTGAGCAGATAACCACCATCATAAGCGAGAAGCTTCCTGACAACAGGTTTGTTGTTGACTCCACAACAGAGATCGGGCCAAAGGTCGGCGGCAAGCTCCGTGCAGACGCGGGCCTGGCGATTATTTTCGCTACGATCGGCATTCTGGTCTATATTGCAATCCGGTTCAAATTCAATTTCGCTGTCGGCGCAACAGTGGCAACGTTCCATGACGTGACTGCTGTAATCGCAATATTCTTCCTGTTGGGCAAAGAGATCAATCTGATTCTGGTAACCGCCCTGCTGACCATTGCAGGCTATTCCCTGACCGACACGGTCGTCGTGTTCGACAGGATAAGGGAAAACCTCAAAAAGAGGCTTAACGAGCCGATAGAAGGGGTGATGAACCTGAGCATCAATGAGGTGCTGTCGAGGACCTTTGTAACCTCATTGACGACTCTTATGGTCTCTGTTGCGCTCTTTTTCCTGGGCGGCGAGGTGCTCCACGACTTCAGCCTTGCGATGATCCTGGGTATTCTTATCGGCACCTATTCGACCATATTTATTGCAAGCCCGATTGTGCTTCTCTGGGGCGGCAACAAGGCCTTTGCAAAGAAATAGCGGCAGTCGCAAATTCATGGACAGAGAGATGGGAACATGCAGGGTCCCTTCTCTTTGCTCCATGCTCCTGACCCTTCGCTGAAATGCATAGTCGCTGGCTCCTTAACAGGACCAATGCGGAATTTGTATCGTATCTTTCCCGCTCTGCATCTATTTCCCCGATATTGGCGCAGATCCTTATCAATCGGGCAATAAAGACTCCTGACAGCGTTCAGGATTTTCTGAACCCCAGCTTTGGCGGGCTTTCAGACCCCTTTGCACTTCGGGGCGTAAAAGAGGCTGTTGAGAGGATAAAGATCGCTCACAGGCTGGGAGAGAGGGTCTTTGTGCATGGCGACTATGACGCAGACGGACTGACAGCAACTGCCATCATGGTGAGCGCTCTAAGGACAGCCGGCCTCGACGTTGATTATTTCATACCGCACAGGATGGCCCATGGTTACGGTTTTAACCTCATCGGGGTTCAGGCAGCCCAAAAGGCAGGGGCAGGACTTATCATAACCGTTGACTGCGGCATCGGTTCATTTGAGGCTGCTGCCTATGCAATGAGCCTCGGCATTGACCTGATCATCACAGATCACCACGAGCCGGCAAGGCCATTGCACATAAAGCGCGAGGCGTTCGGCAAAGAGAGTGATGATCCCTCTTCATCACATGCTGTGGCGGCGCCGCCTGCAGCTGCTGTCATAAATCCGAAGTGTTCTTCAGAATCAGCAGGCCTCACAGACCTCTGCGGAGCAGGAATTGCCTTTAAGCTTGCACATGCAATGGCACTGGATGCCGGTATTGACTTCTCCCACGATGATCTTCTGCCACTGCTTGACCTTGCAGCCCTGGGCACAATAGCGGATGTTGTCCCCCTTATGGGCGAAAACAGGATCATGGTCAAGGAGGCGGTGCAGTATATACAGAATGGGGCCCGGCCCGGTCTGAGGGCGCTGAGGCAGTCTGCCGGGCTTGACCGGAGGCAGCAAAAGGCAGGCTTGCTCGCCTTTACCATTGTGCCGAGGATCAATGCAGCAGGCAGGCTCGGAGATGCAGGAGATGTGGTAAGGCTTTTTCTTTCTGAATCGGAACAGGAGGCCTGTGATCTCTCAGCATGGCTTGAACAGGCAAACAGCGAGCGCCAGAAGATAGAGGAGCAGGTATATCAGGATGCGCTCTCAATGCTTGAAGGCATGGAGGCCTCAGTGGTTATCATGCTTGCCAAAGAGGGTTGGCATCCCGGGGTTTTGGGCATTGTGGCATCGAAGATCGCAGAGTCCTGCCATCTGCCTGCCTTCCTTTTTGCAATAGAAGACGGCATCGCAAAAGGCTCCTGCCGCAGCATTCCTGCCTTCGATATTGTTGCAGGTCTCGCAGAATGCAGGGACATGCTTGTCTCCTTTGGGGGCCATAAGCAGGCCGCAGGGGTAAAACTGAGGGCAGGGGACCTGCCTGCCTTTCAACAGAGAATGCAGCAGATCATACAGAGGGATATCTCCGGTGAAGATCTTGCGCCCACACTCGAGATAGATGCAGCTGTACTTCTTGGCGACCTGACGAATCAGTTGATGCGCGAACTCGAACTGCTCGAGCCTTTTGGGCATGGAAATCCGGAGCCGCTGCTCGGGGCCAGGGACCTTGAGGTTATGTATCCCAGGGCGCTTAAAGACCGCCACCTGAAGATGAAGCTCAGAAAGGGCGCCTCGTATTTTGATGCCATAGGCTGGGACATGGGCCATCTGCTTGAAGAGCTTAGCCAGGCCCCAAACGTTGATGCTGTCTTTACCCCATCATATAATGACTGGAACGGCAGCAGGAGCATCCAGCTTGTCCTGAAGGGGATCAGACCCTCTATGTAAGCAAAGGACTTTCAAAGACGCCGGTTACGTGCCTTAGCTCCACCATTTTATTGCCTTTCCAAATCCATTATGCAATAACGAATCATATTGTCCTGTTTAAAGGCAGGGCCATAAGACGTAACCTGCACCGCGTTATCTATCTCGCCTTCCGCGTTTGGCGTCCTATCAAATGCCCTCGCCCCTTGCGGGAGAAAAAGAGAGAGACAGATCGCATGGCCGACTAAGAATATCAGGGTCTGAGGAGCCTCTGATGAAGAAGCGACGGCATATCTCTTCTTCCATCAAGAACGCAATGCACATAAACCTCTGCGCCTGATATCTGATAAATAATCCTGTATGGCTTGAAAAATACCTCGCGATAATCATAAACTGCCGACCGCTCCAATTCCGGAGGATAACTCCCTCTTAACGGCAGCGCCGTCAGTCGTGAAATAACCTTTTCAATATTATCCAAAAGTCTGTCTGCTTTTTCTCTCGTATCATTCAACAAGACATAGCGATATATATCTACAAGATCATCTTCTGCATCGATAGTGATAACGACAGAATATTTCTTCACCTGCCGTTGCCCTTAGTCCTCTCCCTGACCGATCGAAACGTCTCCGGCACAGATCTAAATCTGCCTTCTTCCAGGCTTTTCCTGCTTATGGCGAGGATTTTCAAAAGAGCAAGGCTCTCCTGGTTCTTTTCATATTCAGAAATATCCTGAAGAACCGCCTTTGCCTCACCATTGAGAGTAATGACAATAGTGGAATGATTTTCCGCTATGTCCCTGATAACTTCAGATGCATGGGATTTGATATAACTGATGGGTTTTACCGCCTCGCTGAGCTTCATTGATAGCCTCCTTGATCTGGACTAAATATAGACTATATTATGGTCGGCCATTTTGGCAAGGGAAAGAAAGAATAGGCCCTTGCGAGAAACTCACGATTTAAGGATCGCTTGTGAAACATATGTCTTTTCTGAGAAGTTTTTCTGGAACCAGCCGGTGAAATCATCATGATCATCTTACTGCAATGTGTCATTACATTACAGACGCCCCTGTTTCCGACAGCAGTATCAGTTTGAGAGTTGTTGACACTGAATGCAGCAACAGGTATTTTCCCCGGTATACTGTTCACTCTTTACGGTTTCACAGTATAATAGGCCATGTCTGAGGCATTATCCTTAACCGGGCTGATCAACAAGGTCCGCGCCTATGCGCAGGATGCTGATTTTCATGCTGTACAGCGGGCATACCACTTTTCCCGCGAGGCGCATTGCAGCCAGAAAAGAAGCGAAGGATCTCCGTATATAAACCATCCCCTTGCGGTTGCCTATATCCTTGCAGACATGAAGATGGACGCGCTCTCAATTGCATCCGGCCTGCTGCATGATACGGTTGAAGATGCCGAGGTTTCGATGGATGACATCAAGGGCATCTTCGGCAAAGAGATAGCCTTCATCGTAAAAGGACTCACAAAACTTGCAAAGGTCGAGTTCAGGACAAAACAGGAGGCGCAGGCCGAAAACTTCAGAAAGATGCTTCTTGCCATGTCAGAGGATATCAGGATCATGCTGATCAAGTTCGCCGACAGGCTCCATAACATGAGAACCCTCCAGTTTCTGCCTGAACCCAAGCAGCAGCGCATAGCAGCAGAGACGCTCGAGATCTATGCCCCGATAGCAAACCGGCTCGGCATCGGCTGGCTGAAGACCGAACTTGAAGACCTGAGCTTCAGGTATCTGATGCCCCAGCTGTATGGTGACCTTGTCAGGAAGGTGGCAAGGCGCAGGGAGGAGCAGGAAGGGTACATAATAGATGTCGTCTCCCTGATCGAGCGGAAACTGCAGGAGGAACATCTGCCGGGCAGGGTAAAGGGGCGGGTCAAGCACTATTACGGCATATACCAGAAGATGCAGAAGCAGCGGATCACCTTTGAGGAGGTTCATGACGTCATAGGCATCAGGATCATCACCGACACCAATGCCAATTGCTATGCAATCCTCGGGATCATCCACTCTCTCTGGACGCCTATTCCCGGCAAATTCAAGGACTATATCGGCGTGCCCAAGTCCAATATGTATCAATCCCTCCATACTACAGTGATCGGCCCCAAGGCAGAGCGGGTGGAGTTTCAGATACGGACCACCGAAATGAATCAGGTGGCTGAACAGGGCATCGCCTCTCACTGGAAATATAAGGAAAAGGGCACTATTGACGAAAACAACAACAAGTACATTACCTGGCTGAGGGAATTGGTCCAGGTGCAGAAGGACGAGCCGAATGCAGTTGATTTCCTCGAAGCTCTAAAGGGAGAGGTGGTGCCCGAGGTGGTGTACGTCTTTACCCCCAAGGGCGAGGTGAAAGAGATGCCTCTGGGGTCAACGCCGGTTGACCTTGCATACAGCATCCATACCCAGATAGGCCATAAATGTGTCGGCGCAAGGATCAACGGCAAGATCGTGCCCCTCAAATACAAGATGAGAAACGGCGATACTGTCGAGATCATCACATCGCAGGCGCACGGCCCGAGCAGGGACTGGCTCAAGTTTGTGGTGACCCAGAGGGCAAAGGCACGGATAAAACAGTGGATCAAGGCAGAGGAGCGCACCCAGAGCGTTGAACTCGGCATCAAACTGCTCGAAAACGACTTCAGAAAGCATGGCATGAGCCATGCGCTGATGAAATCAGACGAAATACTGACTGTTGCAAAGTCCCTCGGGGTGGGCAATCTCGAGGAGCTCTTTGTGGCTGTCGGTTTCGGCAAGATAAGCCCAAACCAGGTGATAAACCGGCTCAGACCTGAAAAACAGATTACTGAAGAAGAGGCAGTAAAGATCAGGAGGCCGGCAAAAGAACATAAGGGAATCAGCATCAGGGGCATTGACGATATCCTGTACCATACCGGGAAATGCTGCTACCCGGTTCCCGGCGACAACCTTGTAGGATTTGTGACGATAGGCAAGGGTGTTACGATCCACCGGAAAGACTGCAGCAATCTTGAGAGGCTTGCAGTCGAAAACGCAAGGCTTGTTGATGTGCAGTGGCAGCCTGCCGCGCAGATTACGGCAAATACCAGGCTTTACGTGGAGACCGTAGACAAGCCCGGCATTCTGGCAAACCTCAGCGTGCTGATCTCATCGCTTGATATCAATATTGTCCATCTTGAGGCAATGTCAACCCAGGATAAAAAAGGCCATATAACCCTGATCATTGAGGTTAAGGACCTGGCCCAGCTCAAGTCGCTTATGCATAAGATCACCCAGATGGACGGCATCCTCAGAATCAGGCGATAGGCCTGCCGCAAGTTGACAAGATTCTTCGCTGAGATTAATATACATATCTTCGTGCCGAAGTGGCGGAATTGGCAGACGCGCTAGGTTCAGGGTCTAGTGGTGGAAACGCCGTGGGGGTTCGAGTCCCCCCTTCGGCACCAACTGTATTGGGTTTGCGGGCGGTGTGCGGAAGGTCTGGACAAAGGATTTCACTTAATTGAGGTCAATTTTCTCATCTGTCCAACAACATCAACTCTCGTGTATCGTTCGGTCATTTTAGCTGAAGAGTGCCCGAACCATCTTCTTAATAAATCCATGCCGACACCTGCCTGATAGTGATTTGTAGCGAATGAGTGTTTCGTAGCCTCATAGAGTCCAATTTCAATGCCGCAAGATTCACAGGCGGTCTTGAAGATACTCCTTAACAGGCATCCCGAATAAGGCCGCTTCACCTGTTTTCCGTGAAGAAATACAAACTGATCAGGGAATGATTTAGGCGGCAATGCTGATATTGTTTCCGGAAACAGGTAGTTAAATCTGATCCTTTTGTTTTTGGTCTGCTCCCTTAGCTCCTTGTCGCTGTAAGTGCGCTGGAGTGTCACGGTCTCACCTGATATGTCCTTCCACTTCAAAGCCCTTGCCTCTGATGGCCTTACACCCTGATAAAAAAGAAAGGTCATTATGGGCTTATGCTCTTCTGGCACTTCATTAAGTATTCTGAGCTGATCTTCCCGGCTTATCGTCTTGAAGGAATATTCCGGGACTTCTATCTTCTTAAAGACCGGCATTTCTTGTATGATGCCGCCTTCTTTTAGCCACATGAAGAAGTTACGCAGAGCATCACTGATATTCTTTGTGTATTTAGGTGACTTGTCAGGCATATCCTGCATAAATTGCTTAATGTGATATGTCCTGATCTCTCTTGCGTCCATATTCCAAAGCAGGGAGGGCATGTAGTAAATTTCCATGTAAGTTTTCAGTTTCCTGTAGTATGAAGGAGCAAGTCTGCCTTTATTCTTCTCTGCCTCTTTTTCATCAAGCCACTTTTGGGATAATGCGCTGAACCGGTATTCTCGATCATTCTTGGACTTCCAGCGTTCTATATCAAACCTATGGGTTTCAATCTCTCTCTGTGCTTGTCCGTACAGGGCATGAGCAACAGCAAAGGTGTTAAGTGTCTTGCCGTCAAGGGAAGTGCCTCGCTTGATCCGCTGGCCTTTGTAGAATATTACGATTGTGTAGCGGGTAGCAGGCGTTAAATGCTCAGGACATACAAAGCCTCTCTGGCTGTTCCATTTAAACCTTTTGGAACATCCGGGAACAGGACAACTACCTTCTGCGTGTATTCCCTTCGTAGAAAACCCCAAAGAATTACTTTGCGCATTTTCACTTATTGGGGCCTTGCCTGTCAAGGTCTCTTGGGCTGTTGCCACGGTAAATTTGTTCTGGCATTTTCATATTGCCTGGCGAAGAGTATGAGAAG
>CAYUNK010000044.1:0-21744 GCA_964446125.1 uncultured Nitrospiraceae bacterium
CCGTTTGGTGGTCAAGGGGTTTTTTATATGGCCTCTGACACCTGAGCGCATCATATACATCTGCGAGCATCACGATTCTTCCCTCAAGTGGTATATCATCTCCCTTGAGTCCTCTTGGATAACCGCCGCCGTCCCAGCGTTCGTGATGGCTCAGGGCTATGGAGGCGGCTGTCTGTATGTTGGGGAAGGTTGAGCCTGACAGTATCTTCTCGCCGATGACTGTATGCTGCTTCATGATATCGAATTCTTCGCCTGTAAGAGGGCCCGGCTTCAGGAGTATATTGTCGGGTATGCCTATCTTTCCTATGTCATGCAGCCGGCTGGAGAATGTTATTGTCTCGACGAATTCATCCGGCATTTCAAGCTGTTCTGCGAGTATCTTGGAATAGAAGCCTATCCTTGAGATATGCTCGCCTGTGTCTGTATCCCTGAATTCTGCCGCTGTTGTCAGTTTCCAGATCATTTCGTTGCTCATGTTTCTGAGTTCCTCTGTACGTTGCCGCACCTCTTTTTCGAGCATCTGATTGTGCCTGAGCATGAAATCGTCATGTGATTTGATCTTAAGAAGGTTCCGTATGCGGATCAGCAGTTCAGAATGGTCAATCGGTTTGGTCAGAAACTCGTTTGCGCCTGCAGACAGACCTGTTAATTTTGATTCCCTGTCATGAAGCGCCGTTGCCATGATGATAGGAATATGCCTTGTATCAGCATCTGCCCTTATCAGGTTGCATGCCATATATCCGTTCATAACAGGCATCATGATATCAAGGATAACAATGTCAGGATTGAATACCTTGCACTTCTGAAATGCCTCTTCACCGTTGGAGGCTGTCTCCACCTCATATTCCTCTGACACGAGCCAGCTGACAAGCATTCTGCGGCTGGCTTCATCATCCTCAGCAATCAGTATTCTTTCATTAGGCATCAAAAGCCTCCCGTATAATCAGCTTCCTGTATAATATTTTCTGCTATCCAGCCATTAAATGCAAGAGAACGAAATTTGTATCGTTTATTTTGTTTGAGGCAGCGGAATAAGAATAACAGAACAGGAGAAGCAGCTATGGCAAAATACACTGCATCAATAGACGAGGCAACACGACAGAGAATACTGGCGCTGCCCGGACGCATACATTTCTCAGACTATATGCGGAAGGCGATAGCGGTATTTCTGGAGGAGCTTGAAAAGAATCCTGACCTTGGGCCTGAGAATTTTATTATCACTCCGACCGGCCGGAAAGATCCTGGAGACAGAAAAAGGAGATAGGCTGTCTTCATTAAAACATCACAACTGCACGCATGCGAAGGTCCAGTCATGAATGCCCTAACTCATTGACACTCTTGAATTTTCCCTGATATACTCGACATGTGTACAGGTGTCATGCCGGACAGGCCTGACCTGCAGATAATCTTTTATGTCTTTATCGCGTCCAGGACGCCCGCCCGTGCACAGAAAGAGGGATATGCACGTATTTTTGTCTTTTGGTATCTGTGATGAAACATAAGGCAAAGAGCAGGGAGAAGATTATGAGGGATCTGCTTGCCGTGGTGCTGGCCGGCGGCAAGGGAGAGCGCCTGCATCCGCTTACGATCCACAGGGCCAAGCCTGCAGTGCCGTTTGGAGGGATAATCCGCATCATATCGGGTGGGATTATCGAATATGACCCTGTTGAGGACGCAAAACGGTTCAGTGTGAGCCCTGGAGGCGTGGTTGTTATCCCCAAAGGCGCGGAGGTTCGATGAGTCTTGCCGGGAGGCTTGAGGACCTTGCCCTTGCTGATATTTTCCAGATCCTGAGCATAGGGAAGAAGACAGGGGCTTTTATTGTGAAGGGGACACAGGGCACGGCGCTTATTGTTTTTAAAAACGGTCTTATTGTCAGGGCTGAAACCGACAATATAGAAGGTACGCTTGCTGATTTCATGTGCAGGGCAGGCATGGTCAGGGAGTCAATCCTGCAGATGGCAATTGAAGTACAGAAAAAGCTGCCGTCCCGTTGCCTTGCCGAACTTCTCCTTGACCTTGGAGCTGTCAGCAGGGAGGCCCTGGAGCAGGCGACCCGCAAGAGGATTGAGCATGTAATATACCGGCTCCTGCACTGGGAAGACGGCGATTTCCAGTTTGAACTTGACGACCTTGATATTGCCGACAAGACGGAACTTCAGGACCTTGGCTGGGAGCTTTCAAGGGGTCTGAGCGCTGAGTATCTGCTTATGGAAGGCGCCAGGGTGCAGGATGAATCGGCCGGTTTGTCCTGTGATCCAACGCAGGCCTTTACTGTCGCAGATCATGCAGGGAAGGAAGATGACGATGCAGGCTCAGGCTGGGATGATGACTGGGAAGAGACCCCTGCAGCGGAGCGCAAGGATATAACAGCGCTTAAGGCCCTTACACAGGAACTCCGTTTTCCGAACTCAACCTCTGAGATAACGCTCCTGGTGCTCAGGCTGGCAAGCGATATATTTCAGCGTGGCGTGCTTTTTATGGCAGGCAGAAATCAGATCATAGGGCTTGGCCAGTTCGGCATTGAAGTGGACAGGGCTGACGAAAAGATACGCGGTATAGTGCTTTCCCTTGAAACGAGTTCCTTTCTGAAGATGATTGTTCAGGGCCAGTTGCCCTATAAGGGGCCTCTTGAGGAGGACGAGACAACCCGGTATTTCATGGATGAGATCGGTGGCGTCTGGCCCGGGGAGTCAGCCTTTTTCCCGATTGTTGCTGAGGGCAAGGTCGTTGCCCTGCTTTATTGCGACAATGCCCTTTCGAGGGAGCCGATCGAAGAAACCGAAGGCCTCGAGATCTTTATCAGCCATGCAGGACTGGCGCTCGAAAAGTCGCTTCTGCAGAGGAGGCTCCAGGAAATGGAAAAGGGCAGGGGGTAACAGCAGGAATGGAAAGAGATTTTTTCAGGATCTTTCTGATACAATTTCAGCACATGCGGAGATTTTGTGAAAACCATTCTCATTGTTGAGGATTCAGGCACAACAAGAGCCCTGATACGGGCTGTCATTGACGAACTCGGCGAGTATGAGACTGTCGAGGCAGGCTCAGGTTTTGAGGCGCTCAAGATGCTGCCTCAGCAGGAATATGACCTGATCATCACTGATATCAATATGCCGGATATCAACGGCCTTGAGCTTATCAATTTTGTTAGAAACAATCCCCGTTACAACCATCTTCCAATCATAATTGTCAGCACAGAGAGGAGCGAAGAGGACAAGAAACGCGGTATAGCCCTCGGCGCCACTGCCTATATAACAAAGCCGTTTAAGTCAATTGATCTGCAGGAAATCATCAAGAAGATCCTGGTTCCATGAGCACCTCCAGAAAAGAATACATTGCAGAGGCCGAGGATCTTCTCCAGGAATCACAGAAGCTGCTCCTTGAGATGCAGGACTCCGTCTCAACAGGCGTCAACCCTGACACCATTAATGCCCTCTTCAGGGCCATGCATACGCTGAAGGGGGTATCCGGCCTCTTTGGACTTCAGGGCATCTCCAGTCTGAGTCATGCCCTCGAGACGCTTATGGATGATGTGCGACTCGGCAAGATTGAGGTTACTGATGCAATTACGGTATTTCTTTTCAAAAACCTCGATTTACTCCACAATCTTGTTGAGGGCGCAGGCGATGAACATGAACATGATGACGTCTCTGCATATCTGAGTGATATTGATAACTTCAGGAACAGTCAGAAGGGGCGGGTCGAGACAGCCCAGGCAGACAATGTCATAGACCCTTCCATCATGAGGGTGCTCTCAGAATATGAAGAGCACAGGCTCAAGTCAAATATCAAGGCCGGCAAGGGTCTGTATCTGGCAAAGGCGGTATTCCGCCTTGAAAGTTTCGACAGGGAGCTTGAAGCATTAACAAAGGTTATCAAGACAATGGGCGAGCTTATTTCTACCCTGCCGACATCATCGAATGTGCCTGACGGCTCCATAGGGTTTAACCTGATGTTCGGCAGTCTCCGGCCTGTTGATGAACTGAATAAGGAGATCACAGTCGAGATCGAGATGCTCGCAGCCCCTAAAATATCAAATCCTCTGCCTGCGTCATGTGCCTCTGCAGAGGGCCAGAAGATGCAGGATACCCACCTGAAAAGCACTTCAACAACGGTCCGGGTTGACATAGAGAAGCTTGACCGCATTCTCAACACGGTCGGTGAGCTGACTCTTGCAAAGGGAGCGGTGAAAAGGATCGGAACGGAGCTCGTTGATAACTATGGCCATACACCCCTTGTCTATGATATTCACAAGATATCCCAGACCCTTGAACGCAGGCTGGCAGAACTGCAGAGCCAGGTGCTTGAAATACGCATGGTGCCGATCGGGCAGATCTTTGCGAGGCTTTCGCAGATAGTGAGACGGTACTCGCGTGAGATCGGCAAACAGATAGATCTGCAGATGTATGGGGAAGATACGGAATTGGATAAATTTCTTGCTGAAGAGATCGTTGACCCTCTTATGCACCTTATAAGAAACGCCATAGACCACGGCATAGAGATGCCTGAGGAAAGGAAGGCCAAGGGAAAGAAGGAGCACGGCACCATAGTCCTTAAGGCATACCAGAAGGGCAACCATGTTGTTGTGGAAGTGAAGGACGACGGCAGAGGCGTCAGCCTTGAGATGGTGCGGAGGAAGGCTATTGAAAAAGGGCTTATAGATGACGATGTGGAACTTGAAGATAAGGAGATCATCAATTTTATCTTTGAACCTGGCTTCAGCACAAAGGATGTTGCAACAGAGATGTCGGGCAGGGGCGTAGGCATGGATGTTGTGAAGGAAAAGCTCTCTGCCGTAGGCGGTTATGCCGACATAGAGACCAGGGCCGATCTCGGCACAACCTTTATGGTGACCCTTCCGATAACCCTTGCCATTATCAAGGCGCTGATCGTGAGGGTCGGACAGGAGAGGTTCGCTGTGCCTCTCACTTCGATGTCCGAGACACTCATAGTTAACCACAGGGACATTCAGACAATAGAATGGAAAGAGGTTATTTACCTGAGGGGCGAGATGCTGCCGATGATACGGGTCAGCAGATTCTTCGGGATTCAGGGCGACCGGAATGACCGCTCGTTTGCCGTGGTCGTCGGGTTCGGAGAACGAAAGGTAGGGCTTTTGATAGACGAGCTTTTCGGCCAGCATGAGATTGTCATCAAGAGTCTTGGGGAATATCTCAAGAAACTCAGGGGGTTTGCCGGCGCAGCCGAGATCGGCAAGCATGAGGTGATCCTTGTGCTTGATATAGAGTCGCTTATGGATGAATCGCTGCTGAAGCAGAAGGGAGCTGCCTATGTATGAGACGTTTTACGGCCTGACTGCCAGACCCTTTACCAAGACGCCTGACCCGAAGTTCCTCTTTTTGAGCAGAAGCCATGAGGAGGCTCTTGCGAGGCTGCAGTATGCTGTTGAGGAGAAGGAACTGATCCTGCTTACAGGCGATGTGGGCTGCGGAAAGACAACACTCACCAGGGCGATGATGGATATCCTCGGCGAAAGGTACAGGATGGTTACCATAATAAATCCGGTGCTTACTCCAGCGCAGTTTCTGCGCGCCCTTGCAAAACGGCTCGATATAGATGTCCCGACTGTGTACAAGGCTGACCTGCTGGATGCGATATACGAAAAGGTGTACAGGGAGTATGAGGCGGGCACATCTATTGTGATCATCATAGATGAGGCGCAGCTCATCCCGAGCAGGGACACATTTGAGGAGATCCGGCTGCTGACGAACTTTCAGCTTGATAACACCAACCTTCTCAGCCTTGTCCTTGTGGGACAGACTGATCTGAGGAAGAGGCTGAACCATAAGGCCTATATTCCGCTGAAGCAGCGGATAGGGCTCTATTACCATCTCGGACCGATCGGCCAGGATGAGATAAGGGAATATGTGCAGCACAGACTGCGGACTTCAGGAAGGGAGCATATGCTTTTTACGGATGAAGCCCTGAGACTTCTCCATAAGTATTCTGAAGGGGTGCCGCGCGTAATAAACAGCATTGCCACCTCTGCGCTGCTTGACGGTTTTGCAAATGAGACAGCCATTATAGACGCCCCGCTTATAGACGGCGCTGCCAGGGAAATGAGCCTGCATGGATATAGCGAAAATTAGGAAAAAGGCAAAGCAGCAGGAATCAGGCAGGCCGGCAGAAGACCGCTCTTCGGCGCCGGTTGCGGGCAATGAGACTCCGGCGCCCCCTGACCTTCTGCCGGAGACTGAGCCGGTGATCCATGAACAGATTATTCCAGTGGAGATTCAGCCGCCCCATCCGGAGACAGTAAAAGACAATCCGGCAGAAATGGAGCCTTCTTCCGCCGTAATGCAGCAGAACAACAGTGAGCAGATAGAACTGCTTACCTTCAGGCTGGGCAGGGAGGAGTTCGCCTTTGAGGTCGGCGAGATAGAAGAGATTATCAGACTGCAGAAGATGACAAAGGTGCCGACCCTGCGGGATTATGTTGTCGGAATTACGTCGCTCAGAGGGAAGATCATACCGGTAATTGAACTGAAGGCGCGCTTGAATCTGAAGGATTCGGGAGAGGCCCCCGCATACGCCACACAGGAGACTTCCGGCGGCGACAGCGAATCGAAGATACTGATCATAGACGGGCTGAGGGGGTTTATCGGCGCAGCGATTGACAGGGTTATGGGCGTTGTCAGGGTAGCAAAGGACAGTCTGATCGAGCCTCCTGCGCATTTGAGCGAGGCGGAAACACAATATATTAAAGGCATTGTGATCCTCGAAAAGCGGTTCATCTCGGTCCTTCGCTCTGAAGAAACGATGAACATCGAGATCGGTTAAAGGAGGGCGTATGCAGGAAAGGCTTGAATTGAAGATCCTCACTGTGGTTATGGTTCTGCTGATCGTGGGGATTATGGCAGCAGGCTTCATGGTGCTGACCATAGAGAAGAAGAGCCTGTACAGTATAACCGAATCGAGCCTGGACTCGACAGCGACCATTATCGTCAAGGATGTAGCCCGCACCATGCTTGAGGGAAAAGCGGACGTGACCAAGGAGATGCTTCAGGAATTAAAGGGATTGAAAAACATCAAGGAACTGATCGTTGTTCATTATAACGGCCATGAGGCCTTCAGCTCCGATACAAAAGCCAGGGAAGATGCCGCGATGAGGCGGCTTTCAGAGACAAAAGAGCCCTTTTCTGTCCGCGATGCCAGGAAGATGACCTTTTATAAACCGCTTATCAATGAGGATAGATGCAAGATATGTCACGCATCTGACCCTGCTGTGCTCGGCGCGGTCAAGATCTCGCTTTCGATCGAAAAAGAGTATAGCGATGCGGTCGGAAATATTATTCTCGTCATCTCGATAACAGTCCTTGCCTCGGTCTTCTTCAGCATATTGCTTTGGCTCATGATCAGACGGATGGTGATCAGGCCTGTCAAGGCGGTCGAAGATGCAGCCCTGAAGCTCTCCGAGGGGGACATGTCCTTTGATGTTGAGATCAGGAGCATTGATGAAATCGGCAGGGCGAGCAGGGCGATCAAGCAGTCCATGTTCTCCCTGTCCGATATCCTGAGAAGGATCAAGGACATTACAAAGCGGGTCAGCCATGTCGTGCTGGAAGTGGAGCGGGATTCCAGAAAGATTGTAGAAGGCACAGTGCTTGAGACCGAGGCGGTCGCCAATATCTCTTCTTCGATAGAAGAGATGAATGCCGCCATTTCCGATATTGCCGACGGTACCGATGGTCTGGCTGCATCTGCTGAAGAGACGGCAGCGTCTATGGAGCAGATGGTCACCAGCATTGCCGAAATCACCAACAGCACGCAGGACCTCTCGGCTGCGGTGGAGTCAACATCATCTTCAATAGAGCAGCTCCATGCCACGAGCAGGGAGATGGCGAACAATTCGGCTACGCTTGTGGGCAGCGCCCAGGAGACCCAGGCAGCGATTATCGAGATTGCCGCTACCATAAGGGAGGTAGATCAGAGGGCAAAGGAGTCTGCAGTGCTTTCTGTGCAGGTCAAGCGGGACGCCTCGGCAAATGGCATGACATCCATCGGCAAGACCATACAGGGCATGCAGGATATAAAAAAGTCGGTAGAAAGGACTGCAGGGTATATAGAGAAACTCGGAGGCAGGTCAGAGGAGATCGGCCAGATCCTGACGGTGATAGATGATATTACCGATCAGACAACGCTTCTGGCCCTGAATGCGGCAATACTTGCGGCCCAGGCCGGCGAGCATGGAAAGGGTTTTTCTGTGGTTGCTGACGAGATCAAGCAGCTTGCTGACCGCACCTCGATCTCGACCCAGGAGATAGCCGTTCTTATCCAGTCCGTGCAGCAGGAGGTCTCCGGAGCCGTTGGGGCGATGAAGGAGGGGCTGAAATCGGTTGAGTCTGGGTTTGCAGTGACGCAGGAGGCGGCTGATGCGCTGAGGAAGATCGTCGAGAGTTCTACGAGATCCGCCGAGATGGCTGCTGCGATCGAGCGTTCTACTGCGGAGCAGGCAAAGGCGACCTCTCTTGTATCGGAGGCCATGGAGCTGGTGCTTGCCATGGCCGGACAGATTACAAAGGCTATGTCTGAGCAGGTCTCAGGCATAGAGATGATCAAGGCGTCAACAGAGAAGATGCGCGAGGTCTCCAGCCATGTCAGGACAGCAACGAATGAGCAGTCACTAAACAGCAGGCAGATCTCACAGGCAGTCGAGGTCGTCTCTGACAAGAGCCAGCAGATATTGCGTGCGATCAATGAGCAGAAGATCGGCTCAACCCAGATTTGGGCCGCAGTTGAGAAGATCAAGAATATTCCGAAGGATAACAAGGATCGCGCCTTCAGGCTCAACCAGATGGTCAAGGAACTGCATAAGGATGCCGAGCTTGTTGCGACTGAGATGGGGCGGTTCAGGTTTGCAGGAGGCGATGCAGTAGCAGGCGTAATGAGGATGGGAGTGGTGCCGCTTGATGCCCCTGCCGTTATGTTCAGAAGCTTCAGCCCCCTTGCAGAGTATCTGAGCAGGAAGATGAGGCGGAAGATAGATCTTAAGGTTGCTGTTGATTTCCAGGGAGCGATCAGAGACCTGGAACAGGGAGTGACCCAGTTCTGCTTTATGACGCCGTCTACCTATATTGCGGCCAATACGAAATTCAGGGCGAAGGTTATTGTGAAGGCCCTGAAGGATGGGAAACCGTTTCACCATGCGGTGATCATAGTCAAGAGTGACAGCAGCATCAAATCGGTCAGGGATATACTGGGACGTTCCTTTGCATTTGGGGATGTGCAGTCAACGTCAAGCCATATTGTGCCGAGGGCAATGCTCCTGGCAGAAGGCATTGATCTGAAAGATCTGAACTACTATAACTATCTGGGGCATCACAGTGATGTCATAAATGCGGTGCTCAGCGGTGATTTCGACGCAGGCGGAGTTATGGAGAGCGCTGCCTTGAGCGAGCTTTCGTCGGGGATCAGGATACTGAAGTCTTCAGAGGAGATCGCCGAGTTTAATATTACAGTAGCGGCAGATATGGACAAACAGGTGCTGTCGGATCTCGCAAAGGCGATGCTTGATCTAAACGGTGAAGATCCTCAGAATAAGGCAGTTCTTCGGGCAATGAATGAGCACTATACCGGGTTTGTGGCGGCAACTGACGATGACTACAACAACGTGCGGCGTATGATGGCGGCCTTGGACCTGTAGTAGATGACCTTAAGGAGAAGATTATGAAAAAGATAATTGTGAGTATGATGATTGTGTTCCTGCTGCTTGCGGGCAATGTGTTTGGCGAAGATAAGATCAGGGTTGCCGGGGCTGGCGGAATGATAACGCTGGCGACAGAGCTGGCAAAGATGTATATGGCTGAAAACAGGAATGTAGTGATAGAGGTCAACCAGAAGTCCATTGAATCAACCGGGGGCATCATGTCAGCTGCCGGGGGCCAGATTGAAATCGGCATGTCAGCCCGTCCGCTGAAGGACGATGAGAAAGGCCTTGGTCTCACTGTCATAGAGATTGCACGTGTCGCAACGGTTATCGGCGTAAATAAGAGCGTGCCGCTCAAGGCTATCACAAGTGAACAGCTCTGCAGGATATACGCAGGTGTCAGCACGAACTGGAATGACCTTAATGCAGGTAAGGACAATATCATGCCGCTTTCGAGGCCTGACCGCGATGCAACCAAGGAATCGCTCAGGAAGAGTCTTGTCTGCTTCAACGAACTGAAGGAGTCCTCTTCAGTTGTTGTTGTGCCGACTGCGCCTGAGATGACAAAAATCCTTGTCAACAGGCCGGGCACAATAGGATTTACGGACTCTGTAGCGATTGCCGATTCTGGCGGAGCCATAGTTGGACTGGCGATTGATGGCGTCGCACCGACAAGCGAAAATGTCAGGACAGGCAAATATAGAATCATCAAGGACTACTTCCTCCTGACAAAGGGCGAACCGAAGGGGGCGGTAAAGGCGTTTATTGAATTTGTGAAGAGTCCGAAAGGCGCCAGGGTCATAGAGGCCAATACGGCTGTCCCGGTAAAATAGCGTTCTCTACCGCCGGGGGAGTGGGCTGGCGAGCCCAGCAGTCATAAAGAAACGAGATGATATATCTGGATGAGCAGAGGAGGATATGTATGAAATCAGCCAGAGCAGAGGCGAGCAGATGATATTCAGAAAATCCATAACGAGGCAGTTTATCGCAACAGTTTTTGCTGTGCTTCTCATAGTACAGTCTCTTGGAACGATTGCATTTCTGCTCCACATCCGGTCCTCTTTATTCAAAGAGCTCGACACCAAAATGAAGAGTATGGCGGCGCTCGTGGCAGGGATGAGCGCGTATCCTCTGCTGAGCTACGACTACAGCCTTATTGACACGTATCTTGGGGAGTTCGGAAAGGACAATGAGATAACGTCCATTCATATATTCGACAGCCAGGGCAAGGTTGCAACAGAGATGGTGAAGGTTGATGATGCTGATATTGCTGCGCTCAACCCCTTCTATTACAGGAAGATAATGTCCGTCAGTGCACCTGTCAATTCGGGCAGTTCAAAAATAGGTGAAGTGACAATACACTTTGCCGCCAGGAGCATAAACGATAACATGCAGAAAAGTATGGTCATTATTATCCTTTATCAGATTGTTGGTCTGGTGATACTGGGGTTCGTCATGGCATATTTCTTCCATAAGAATATAAAGAGACCTGTGCAGGAGATCAATAAGATCATAGAAAGGATCACGAACGGCGATCTTACTGCAGCAATCCCCGACCTGGGCAGCAATGAGATGGGCAGCATTGCAAAGGGCGTGGGGGTGCTCGAGCTGCGACTCGCGCAGATGATCGGCAGGATAAACGAAACAGCGGTCAATGTCGGTATGGCCATCAAGCAGGTAGACCGGACATACCGGGTCGCCAGTGAAGGGATAGGCAGTCAGGCTGCCGCCGTAAAAAACAGTATCAGCTCGATACAGATGGCAAACAAGTCCCAGGCAGAGGTGAGCGACAGCATAGAGAAGCTTCTGAGCTTCTCTACAGAGAATGTGACATCTCTTCTTGAAATGAAGGCAACTGCTGAGGAGATGTCGTCCCATACGCAGCGCCTGTTCCGCTCAACAGAGGATTCCTATTCCGTGGTGCTCGAGTTGTCCCAGACAGCCAAGTCCATATCGGCCAATTCCGACACTGCACGGTCTGCAGTGGAAGACACCTCTGCTTCTGTTGAGGAGATAGGTGTATCGGTGCGTGAGGTCGGGGCGCATGCAATAGACTCTTTTGCGATTGCAGACAAGGTGAAGGAGATCACATCAGGGGAGGGCATGATGTCTGTGGTGAATGCCATGGAGGGCATGGATAATATTGCAGATAAGGTGCAGAAGTCAGCAGAGATTATCCAGAGGCTTGGCGCCAGATCGGCTGACATCGAGAAGGTTCTGTCGGTTATTCGTGATGTTACGGAGCAGACGAACCTGCTCAGCCTTAACGCCGCCATTCTTGCATCCCAGGCAGGGGAGCATGGAAAGAGCTTCTCGGTTGTGGCGGATGAAATCCGCGCCCTTTCCGAGCGCACTGCAAGTTCAACGCGTGAGATAGGCGGGATTGTCAAGGCGATCCAGAAGGACATAAGAGATGCCATCAATTCGGTGGACAGCGCAAAACTTAAAGTGGATGACGGCAATACTCTTGTAGTGAAGGTCGGCGAGACTCTGCGTGAAATCCTGAATGCTTCAATACAGTCCTCAGACATGACCAAGGCCATTGAGAGGGCCACGGGGGAGCAGTCGCTTGGACTGAAGCAGGTTACCATAGCCATAGATAATATCAGGAAGGTGATCGTCGGCGTAACCAGGTCCATCAAGGAGCAGGAAAGCGCGCTCAGTTATCTCCTTGAGGCAGTGGGAGACGTCAAAGAGGTGGCTGAGCTTTCGAAGCGGGCTGCAGGCGAGCAGGCTGAGGGGACGAGGATCATTACGAAAAATATTGAACTTGCCAATGAGCGGGTAAATCAGATCAACAAGAATGAGCTGAAGCAGAAGAAGGTGAACGCCGAGATCATTGCTGCAATGGAGAACATCAACAGCATCGGCTCTGCAACCATGCAGAACATGGAGGATGTTTCTAATTCCATGAAAACGCTCTTCAGCGAGATCGAGGCGCTGAAGCAGGAAATGGAGGTCTTCAGGATCAGCTGATGTCCAAATTTACCATATTCAGTATAAGCGGTGATGTTTTTGGAATAGAAATATCCCGTGTGCTTGAGATCCTGCGGGTGCAGAAGATCTTTTCCGTTCCAGGCCTCCCAGGCTTTCTGACAGGGGTTATGAACGTGCGAGGATACGTTATACCTATTATGGATCTGAGGCTGAGGTTTGGACTGAACCCTGCCGGAACCGTTAAGGAAAGGATTATCCTTGTCAGGTATGGCAGGGAAAAAATAGGGTTTCTGGTTGATGAACTCAGGGAAATACTGGCTCTGAACCCGGAGGATATCATGGCCTCCCCATCCATTTTCAGGGGATTCAAGACAGAGTATCTGACAGGTCTGGGCAAGAAGGGAGATGAGATAATCATACTTCTTAATGTTGACAATCTCCTTACCTCCCAAGAGAAGATATGGCTTAAAGAAGCAAAAGAACTGCTGGAGGACAACTGTGCAGGAACAGGAAAAACAGCTCAATAGCGAAGGCAATATTGAGGTCAGGCGCCTGGCAGTTGAGAATATGCGTGGCCAGAGAGAGCCTCAGTGCGTGCCGCTTCTTCTGAAGGCGATGACTGATCTGAGCTGGCGCGTCAGAAAAACGGCTGTTGATATTCTTCTTGAGGAATATAGCCCGGATCAGTATATCCATGGCCTTATCGAGCTTCTTTATCTCGAAGAAAATGCCGGAGCCAGAAATTCGGCAATAGAGGCCCTTGTCAAGCTCGGCAGGAAGGCCACTGCCTTTCTTATGGACGGCTTCAAGACCTCAAACAGGGATGTTCGGAAGTTCATAATAGATGTGCTGGGAGAGCAGATGGATAGCCGCTGCCTACCGCTTATGCTCGATGCATTGAAGGACGAGGACGACAATGTCAGGGCAACCGCAGTTGAGCGGCTCGGGAAGGCAGGAGAGCCCTCGGTTGTTGATGCATTGATCGGGATTCTTGACAGCGGAGACCTCTGGACTGCATATCCGGCTGCAGATGCTTTAGGCAGGATCGGCAACAGAAAGGCAGTTCCGCATCTGCTTGATGCCATGAAACGGAAACCTCTTCGTGAACCTGTATTGAAGGCCCTGGGCATGCTTGCTGATCCTTCAACTCTTGAATCGGTTATAGCGCTGCTTCAGGATGCCTCGAAAAACATCCAGGAACGGGCCTTGATGAGTCTTGAGAAGATGTATCATCACGGGGTCGGCGCAGAGGCCATTACCGGCGAATTAAGGCGCCTCCTTGGCGATAAGGCAGTGGAACTTCTTGTTGCGCATGCATGGTCAAACAAGAAAGAAGTGAGAGTCTCGGCCATCCTGATGCTGGGGCTCATGAAGGATGAGGCGGCGTACGGGCCGCTTCTGGATATATCCCACGAAGAAGATTACGCAGAGGATGTAAAAGGCGCCTTTGTATTTATCGGCAGGGAGCGGCCTGAGTCCCTGCTGAGGCTCTTTGATACCGGCAATCCCCATCAGCTAAGGTTTATGGCTGAAGTGGCAGGCGAGATCGTCTCTCCCGTATTCTTCGATATCTTTGCAGTCCTTCTGGAAAATGAAGACGGACATGTTCGTTCCATAGCGGCAAGGAGCATTGCGAAACTGGATATGCCTGCGGCTGTGCCCATGCTCATAAAGCGGCTTGCTGATTCCTATGAAGATGTGCAGGAGGCGGCGGTTGGGGCCCTCGGCATGCTGCAGCGCTATCTGGATATAAACGAGATTCTCGTAATGCTCAGATCTGATTCCTCAGTTTTAAGGAGGAATGCTGCATGCCTTCTTGGAAATATGAAGGCAGAACGTGCGGTGGATGATCTTGGGTTTGCCTTAAAAGACGCGCAGGCGCCTGTAAGGAGGGCTGTGGTGGGAGCCCTTTCCCGGATCGGCACTGAAGATGCAGTGCGATATCTGAAATATGCCCTTACAGATGAGGATCCCGACATCAGGATATCTGCAACGTTAAGTCTCGGCGCAATAGGCGGCAGGGACATCCTTGAATCCCTGACCATACTGACAGTTGACCCTGACAATTTTGTACGCGTCTCTGCAGCCAGGGCGCTCGGAATGCTCAGGGACAAAGACTCAATCATGATCCTTCTGCCTCTGCTGCATGACGAAAGCGGCTTTGTGATCACTACGGCAATAGAGGCCCTGCAGGCAGTCGGTGGAGATGAAGCATGCAGGGCCATAACAGGCATGCTTGCCTCGGCTGATGACGAGGTGAAGAGGACAGCTATAGTGGCGCTGGCGGGGTTTTCGGGAACGAAAGAGCTGCTTGTGCCGTTTCTCAGGGAGCCTGACTGGGCTACGAGGATAGCTGCTGTAAAGGCCCTGGGCAGGCAGATGCAGCCTGAGATTCGCAGTGAACTCGAAATTCTGCTTGATACGGAAGAAGATCCCACTGTGGTCAAGGCTGTGGAGGAGATATTAGGTGTTTGAGCAGGAAGATGTCATTTCTCTTCCTGAAGATGTTTTCAGGCTGATCCGGGATATAATCAAGGAATACTGCGGCCTTTATTTTGACGATTCTTCTCTCTACCTCCTCGAAAAGAGGCTGTCGCGCCGCCTGAGGAATCATCACCTGAACGATTTCAGGGATTATTACCGCTTTATCCGTTATGACAGGCGGGCAGATGAAGAGCTTGCCGAGATCATGGACCTGCTGACAGTAAATGAAACCTATTTTTTCAGGGAACAGAATCAGCTCAGGGCCTTCAGCGAAGAGATCCTTGAAGAGCTCTGGACAGTCAACAGGGACAGAAAAACGCTCAGGATCTGGTCGGCAGGGTGCGCAACCGGAGAGGAACCCTATACAATAGCAATGCTCATCAATGAAAAGGGACGCTTCAAGGGATGGGATATAGAGATCCACGGCAGTGACATCAACCAGCGGGTGCTCCAGACAGCGCGCCGCGGCGTTTACCGCAGAAATTCCTTCCGTGCCATAGAGCCTTATTTCATGAGTAAATACTTTATTGAAGACGATGGGTTGTTCAGGATAAGCGATTCGGCAAGAAAACATGTGAATTTCAGCTATCTCAATATGCTTGATCCGTATAAGTCGAGATTTCTGGGCAGCATGGATGTAATTTTCTGCAGAAATGTGCTTATCTATTTTGATAATGTCTCAAGGAGGCGTGTTATAGAAAATTTTCACGACAGGCTGGTAGACGGCGGGTATCTGCTTCTGGGTCATGCAGAGTCCCTGATCAATATCTCGACCGCCTTTACCCTGAAGCATCTGAAAAATGACATGGTCTATCAGAAGCCGCACAACAGGACGGGCATGAAATGAAGAAGACGAAGGTTCTGATAGTAGACGACTCAGCATACACGCGCCAGACGATGAGGAAGATCATCGGGGAAGATCGGACTCTTGAGGTCGCAGGCATAGCGACTGACGGTATTGACGCCATGGCAAAGGTCCTGCGGCTGCAGCCTGACATAATTACCCTTGATTTTGAGATGCCGAACATGGACGGATTCAGTTTTCTGAGATGGCTGATGCGGGAGAGGCCGACGCCGGTGATTATGGTAACATCCCATGCCGATTCAAAGACTGTCTTCAGGGCCCTTGAACTGGGCGCTGTTGACTTTATTGCAAAACCTACACGCCGCGCATCAATCGAACTGCAGAGCATCGAAAAGGATCTTCTGGGCAAGATTAAAGGCATCAAGGATATCAGACTCGATATCCTGAGCAGAAACCTTGAACTGATTGATCATGATCCGGAAGATGCTGCCGCAGCAGGCAGGGGCGGCATGAGCAGGCATGCAGTGGAGATTGTCGCTGTAGGCTCCTCCACGGGAGGCCCTGCAGCGCTGCAGATCATACTGACGAGGCTGCCTTCTGATTTCAGGGCTGCAGTGGTCATCAGCCAGCATATGCCGAAGGGTTTTACCGCCCCGCTTGCGGAGAGGCTTAACCGGATGGCGGAGATCAAAATCAAGGAAGCAGCTGAAGATGATATTATTGAGGCAGGGACAGCCTATATCTGCCCGGGCGGCCGGCATCTCAAACTGAAAAAAAAGGGGAGCAGTAAACAGATAACGCTCAGGGACGGCAGGCATGAAGACAGATACATCCCCTCTGTTGATTATATGATGTCGTCTGTTGCCGAGATTTACGGCGTTGCCTCTATGGGCGTAATCCTTACCGGCATGGGCAGTGACGGCAAGCGCGGTATGCTGGATATAAAAACGCAGGGTGGGTATACTATAGCAGAATCTGAAGAGTCGGCTGTGGTGTTTGGAATGCCTGCAGAGGCGATCAAAAATGGCGGAGTGGAGACTGTACTTCCTCTTTCGGAGATATCCGCAGAGATCATCAGAATTGTGAACAAATCAAATGGCAGAGGGAGAAAGTAATTGGCAGAGAAAGACTCCGGCTACCTGAATAAGGCTGAGGAATTCATCCAGATCTTCAAAAAGGGTGAGGAATTCACCAAAGATATTCTCAGGGAAAATGAAAAACTGAGGTTCAGGGTCGCCCAGCTTGAGGAGACAATCGAGCGCGCAGGCGATGAAGCCAGGATCAAGCTCTATGAGGAGAGGATACGGCTGCTTGAGAGTGAACTGAACTCCCTGAGGGACAAGTTCATAGAGGTTGCAGAGGAAAACAAGGATTTTGCATCAAAGTATCTGGGCGTTGAGGAGGAGAATAATAATCTTGCCAACCTGTATGTTGCAAGTTATCAGCTTCATTCTACCCTTGATTTCGCGGAAGTGCTGAGGACCGTCATCGAGATCGTGATCAACCTTATCGGCGCAGAGAAGTTCGCGGTAATGCTCATTGATGAAAAGACAAATGATCTCGTCGCTGTTGCAGCCGAAGGCATGCAGGAAATCGAATCAGTGCGGGTGCGAATCGGAGAAGGCATTATCGGCAGAGCTGCCAAGGACGGCGAAAGCTATTTTGCCGGAGACCTCAGGGCGCAGAATGAGTTCAACCCCTATGAGCCGATCGTCTGCATACCTCTGAAGATTAAGGAGCACGTTATCGGCGTCATATCTGTCTATAAGCTGCTTACGCAGAAATCAGAATTCAGCAATGTTGATTACGAGCTTTTCAATCTCCTTGCAGGGCATGCGGCAACGGCAATCTTCTCGTCACGGCTGTACACACAGTCTGAGAGGAAGCTGTGCACCATTCAGGGGTTCCTTGACCTGTTGAAAGATAAGCCGAAACGATAGGAGGACAGCGGGTGCCTAATATTCTTGTTGTTGAAGATTCACCTACCATGCGGCAGTTGATCAGCTTTGCCATGAAGCGTATTGCCAATTCCCGTGTCATAGAAGCGACTGACGGTGTTGACGCATTGAAGAAACTGTCGTCTGAGAAGATTGACCTGATTCTGTGCGATATCAATATGCCGGTCATGGACGGGCTCAAGCTGGTCAGTCTTGTGCGCGGCAATCAGACGTTCAAGGATATCCCGATCATTATGGTCACAACTGAGGGAGCCGAGGAGGACAGGAAGAGGGCGCTTGCAATCGGCGCAAATGCATATCTGTCCAAACCAATCCATACACAGGAACTGATCAGACTGGTGAGCGCCTATTTGGCAGACAGCGGGGGATAACCCCAGCTTCAGTTGTCCGGCCCGGAGCCTTACGGATGGTAATAATCCAATATATATATGGAGTGTAGAGTATGAGCAATGCAGACAATAAGGATCGCTGCCAGCATCTTAAGTCAACTATCGGCTGTGAGATACTTGTGCAGGATGTGATGACCACTGATGTCATAACAGTGCTGAAGTTCGAGAACATTATGAAGGTGGCAAAGATCCTGTCGGAAAAAAATATCAGCGGCCTGCCGGTGGTTGATAAAGAAAGGCGTGTGATAGGCATGATCACCCAGGCCGACATCCTCTCTATGGTGGGTATGCGAAAGGAGCATTCTTTCAAGGACCTGCTGAAGCATATGCTTGGGGAGCAGCTTCCTGAACAGAAAACAGGAGACATTGTTGGAGACATCATGGTTTCCCCTGCCATAACCATAAAGCGGGATATGAATATTGCCGAGGCTGCGCGGCTTATGGATGAAAAGAGGATCAGGAGACTGGTCGTGGTGGATGATAACGGCCTTCTCGAAGGGATAGTATCAAGGGCCGACATGCTGAAGGCGGTGCTGAAAAAACTGCAGTGAGGTTATTGCTGAGAGCTTCTGGCAAGGCTATATAGAAGGCTAAGCAGGCTGCCTCAACAACAGGGATGAGCTATTGCAGCTGCAGCCGTCTTCTTCCTGATCAGTACTGTCTCCAGTGCATGGGAACCGAGTGAGTTACGGCATAGCTGTTGAGCTTTGTAAAGAGCCGGTCAGCCTCCCGATACTGTCTGTCGGCGAATTCCTGCAGTTTTTCGAGACGCCGCTGCTCCAGCTTCTGATTTTTCACTGAAGCCCTGAACTGTTTCCACTCAGCGCGTCGTGAAGCAAAATTCCTGAAATTGGTTCTCCACCACAGCTCATCATGCCCTCCCGGCATGTTCTGACGTCCAGGGAGTTCCTCGAAAACTACGATGCGTCTTGCCGTGTCAATCCTGATCGAGTAGTTCGCCATGAAGTCCATTCCGATAAGGCCGTCAAAGGAATCCGACAGCGAGGCAATGATTACAGTAGGGATGAATCTGTCCTCAGCCCTGGCGACCTGCACGCTGTCAATGACCGTGAGTATGGATGGCGCATTGCCTCCTATGCCTGCTGCATAGGTCAGGAGTTTGCCGTCGTCTCGTTCGAATAGTCCGAGTCTGTGGGCCAGACGATCAAAGATGATCATGCCGGGAGAGCCCGTATCCAGGGCCATTTTGGCAGTGATTGATCCGTTTAACAGAACCGGTATGATCACCCTGCGCGCAGATCCTTCAAAGGCAGTGTAGGGAACATGGATCTTTCCGGCCTGATCTTCTCCTGATTGCATCTCCGGGGTTTTGGGGGTCGGCGCTGGAGCAGGCAGTTCATATATCTGTCCCATGCGCTCAGAGGGCCTGCGGTAGCGTTGCAGATCCTGATCAGAAAAAAAAGGGCCAGATTCGGCAGCGGCAAAGGCGGTCATGAAACAGAGATATGACAGTAATGGCAGCAGAACCTGTTTCATGCAGTTATTATGACGCGTATCTGTGCGATTATCAAGACTCCAGCATGATCACACCCTGCCTGGGCTTCGTCTGAAGTATGACGCCGGTCATACCAATAGTCAAATTAACAGTTTAGACTAATCTCAAGTCAGCAGATGACTGCTGATAAAATCCAAATCATTGTCAGGGAGGTTTTCATGTTCTGTTATCAGTGTGAACAGGCTGCACAGGGTAAGGCATGCATCAGGATGGGTGTATGCGGAAAAGACGAAGAGGTTTCCGCTCTTCAGGATCTGCTTGTATATTCATTAAAGGGGCTGTCACTCGTTGCAGTGGAGGCAGGAAGGGTCAATATTAATGACCATGACGTAAATGTATTCACAACAAAGGCCCTTTTTTCGACATTGACCAATGTCGGTTTTGATCCGGAGAGATTTGAACTGCTTATCAGGAGGTCTGTCGAACTAAGAGAAACGCTGAAGCAGAAGACTGCCGAAGCAGGGGGCAATACCAGATTCAAAGATAAGAGCGCCTCATTTGCCCCTGCTGATTCGCGCAGCGGCCTTGAGAAGCAGGGCAGGAAGGTGAAGGAGCATGTGCCTGACAAGGCCTTAGATCCTGACATCCAGTCTATGCAGGATATCGTGCTTTACGGACTGAAGGGTGTTGCTGCCTATGCAGACCATGCCCAGATCCTGGGCAGACAGAATGATGCTGTCTATGCCTTTATGCATGAGGCCCTTGCTGCAATGACAATTCGTGATCTTGATCTTAACGACTGGATCGGTCTTGCGATGAAGTGCGGTGAGGTGAACCTCAAGGCGATGGAACTCCTTGACAGCGCAAACACAGGCTCGTACGGCCATCCAGCGCCGACCAGGGTCTCCCTTGGCGTAAAGAAGGGAAAGGCTATCGTTGTATCAGGCCATGACCTCAGGGACATTGAGGAGATCCTGAGGCAGTCCGAGGGCAAGGGTATATCTGTCTATACTCATGGAGAGATGCTTCCTGCCCACGGGTACCCTGCGCTGCATAAATACGCCCACTTTCAGGGCCATTACGGCACTGCATGGCAGAACCAGCAGAAGGAATTTGCACAGTTTCCGGGGGCTGTTGTGATGACGACAAACTGCATTCAGAAGCCGCTCGAAAGCTATCAGGATAATATCTTTACCTGCGGGCTTGTGAGCTGGCCGGGCATTAGGCATATCCAGGGGCAGGACTTCAGCCCGGTTATTGAAAAGGCCCTTTCCATGCCAGGCTTTGCGGCCGACATTCCGGGCAGGGAGGTTACAGTGGGCTTTGCACGAAATGCGGTCCTGGGTGTTGCGGACAGGGTGATAGAGGCGGTCAAAAATGGGGATATCCGCCACTTTTTCCTTGTCGGCGGCTGCGACGGCGCAAAGACAGGCAGAAACTACTATACAAAATTTGTAGAAAAGGCGCCGAAGGATACAGTCATCCTTACGCTGGCCTGCGGAAAGTTCAGATTTTTTGACAAGGATCTCGGCGCGATCAACGGCATCCCGCGCCTGCTCGATATCGGCCAGTGCAATGATGCCTATTCGGCAGTGCAGATCGCGCTTGCGCTTTCAAAGGCCTTCAATCTGGGCGTAAATGAACTGCCCCTTTCGTTTATTCTTTCGTGGTATGAGCAGAAGGCTGTTGCCATATTGCTGAGCCTGCTTTATCTCGGCATCAAGGATATCCGCCTCGGCCCATCGCTTCCTGCGTTCATTACGCCCAACGTACTCGATTTCCTTGTGAAAAACTTCGGCATCAGGCCGATTGCGGCAACGCCTGAGGAGGATCTGAGGGCGATTCTCGGGCAAGACTGCTGCCCTGACCTGGAGGATGCAGCCTAAGCCGGATCAGTCGGAGTTCTCAGGAGATACCGACAGAGAGGGCCTGGAGCATTCCAGGCCTTCTTTTCATAATAAAGGCTGGATATTCAACGAAGCAGAACCCTTAGGGTCTGCATTCTTGACAAGTCAAGCGTTTTGCGGACAAGTTCAATTCTCTTCTTG
>CAYUNK010000045.1:0-21591 GCA_964446125.1 uncultured Nitrospiraceae bacterium
CGGGCAAAACATATTGGCAAGAAGTTGCCAATGGGGTCTTTCATGTTGCATCTAACTAGAGTCTGTGTATAAATTGCCTTCAGTCGTCATACCGGACTTGATCCGGTATCCAGAAGGCATTGAAAACACTGGATTCCCGCTTACGACCTACGGGAATGACGGACAAAAAACCGACTTTATACACAGACACTAACTAGACATCATTTCGGTGTTGACTGAGTTGACTTGTTCATAGTATCGTCCTCTTTGAAATAGCCTTAGTGGCAACGTAAGCACGGGCCATGATCACCATCGGCATGTCACAAATGATCCTGTTATGGTATGTCGCCCATAATCGCGCGGCACTCAGATTACCCTCCTGTCCGAAAAAGGGTATGGAAGAAATTGTTGCCTTACAGGCATAACCGGCATATAGTATAGTTCATCAGAAAGGAGAAGCGAAGGTATGAGCAGGCGTGACCTTAAGGATATTGTTGCCGGCCGGATAGAGCTTTTCAGGAGAAAACCGGAGGCTGCGATCTACAAGCCCAGGGTATCATCTAAGCATATCAGGAACCTGTACACCGAAACCCGGGTGCGGGAGCATCTTGTGAAGTCAGACTACGCTGAAGCAGCAGGCGGCGAAAACCAGGCCCCCAATCCGATAGAACTGCTGCTTTCGGCCTTTGCTGCCTGCATAGAGGCTGCGTTTTACGAATTCGCCCTGCACGAAGGCCTCACGATCAATTCGCTTTCTGTTGATCTGGAGGGCACGCTCGACCTCCGAGGGCTCTTCATGATAGATGGGGTGAGCGCCGGATTCAGGGATCTTAAGTTCACACTGCGCGTCGAAAGCCCTGATGATGAGGCCAGGGTGCGGGCGCTTGCCGAGAAGGTTATAGCACATTGCCCGGTTGTGGACAGCCTGAAGAGACCTACGCAGGTCTCAGGGGAGATCGTAATCACCGGGTAGATGCTGAATGCGCCTGCTTCTGCCTCAGCGCCGGCGGGTTTATTTTGAAGTTACAAGCAGACAGGTTGGGTCAAGGTGCAGCATATCTGTGATGACAGACATCGCCTCTTTTACATAATTGTCGTCAGAGACGGTCTTGAGGAACTCTTCCCTCTTTTCCTCGGCAGTTACAGCCTTGCTGCCTTTTGTTTTGCCGTGGGCCGTCTTCGGGTCTTCTTCCTTCTGTTTGCGCGCCTCTTCGATTTCTGCCCTGACATCATCTATATGCATGGATTTGAGGGTATTCTTCCTTTTTTCTGCGCGGCGTGAGGCCTCTTTTTCCATCTCTATAAAGGGCTGGCTTGCGCCGACCCTTGTCCGGCTCTTCTGCCTGAGGCTCTCCATGTCCGGCCTGCATGTCTGCCACGCCTCATAGGCGACAGGCTTGATCGTATCCCAGGGCAGGGCATATTCAAGGTACTGCTCTCCGGTTTTGAGTCCGCCCATCACGTCAGGCAGCACGATATCAGGCAGGATGCCGCGATACTGAGTTGATTCACCGTTGATCCGATAAAATTTCTGGATCGTCAGTTTGAGTGCGCCAAGGGGCTTGTAATCCTCCATCTTTTCAAACGGGATATTTCTGTCGAGGTCCATGATCGTCTGGACAGTTCCCTTGCCGTGCGTATGCGCTCCGCCCAGGATCACGGCGCGGCCATAGTTTTGCAGGGCGCCTGCCACTATTTCAGAGGCAGAGGCGCTCAGTGTGTTGACCAGTATCACCAAAGGCCCGTCATAAACTATCTCGGGCTTGTCATCAGTCAGGGTCTTTATCGAGTCATGGCCGCCCTTTACCTGTACGACCGGCCCTGTCTCTATGAACAGACCGGCTATATTTACGGCATCAGTCAAAGCGCCTCCGCCGTTATTTCTGAGGTCAAGGGCGAGCCCTTTGATATTGCCGGCCTTAAGCTCAATAACTGCTGCCCTGACATCATCCGTGACATTCCGTCCCTTGCCGCCATTGCCGATCGTCTCAAAATCACGGTAAAAAGAAGGAATCTTTATATAGCCGAAGGCATCGCCAGTGTCTTTGTCCGTAAGCAGGGCGCTTTTTACAAAGGTATCCTCAATCTGTATAACGTCCCGGATTATCGAAATGGTAAATATCTTGTCATCCGGCTTCTGTATGGTGAGCCTGACCTCAGTCCCTTTCTTGCCCCTGATAAGCCTCACTGCCTGCCTGATCCTCATGCCGCTGATCGGCACAGCCTCATCTGCCCCCTGAGCGACCTTGAGAATAATGTCTTCAGCCTCAAGCTGCCCCTGTCTTGAGGCAGGACTGCCTGCCATCACGGATACGACCTTTATCTGGCCTTCATCTTCCTTAAGCGTGGCGCCTATCCCTTCGAGGGAGCCCCGCATGCTGATGTCAAAATCCTCCTTGTCTGTGGGCGGCATATAATCCGTATGGGGATCGAATGTGCGGGTTACTGCATTGAAGAAGCGTTCATATCGCTCCGCATCCTTTTCGGTCTTTATTCGTGAAAAATACTGTTCATATGTCTTCAAGACCTTTTCGCGGGCAGTCTTTATGAGGTCTTTATCCTCAGGCGGCCTCCTGTCTTCCTGACTGTCCTGAGGCCTTTGGGCATCTTCCCGGCCGGATGTCTTCTCTTCGGTCTGGTTAAGATACTGAAGCAATATTTCGTATTTGAGAGTCTTTCTCCAGCGGTCCCTCAGTTCCTGCTCATCTTTGGCAAACTCAATCTTCTCTACATCGGTCTCCATGAACTCTTTTGTCGAGAAATCGAAATCCTCTGCAAGCAGCTCTTTGACCATCTTATGGGCAGACTCTGCCCTTGCCGCAAAGATTGACGAGCCTCTGACTGCAAGTTCGAGGTTGCCTGTGTTCATTTCATCATCTATAAGCCCTGAGAATCTCCTCAGGGAATTGACATCTTCCAGAAGCAGGATCCTTTTCTGGTAATCGAGCTGCTTCAGATAAAGGCCGAAGGCAGCCTCTGACATGCTGTCGTCGTATTTTTTCCTCGAAAAATGGCCGGTTTCGAGGCTGTTTCGGATTATATAAGATAAAAGCCTGGCCCTGTTTTCCTGATAATTTGCGGTCTCATGAGGGTTCTTGGCATCTCCTATGCGTATGGAAAACAATAGAATAAGCAGCATGCATGCCGGCAGGGATTTGAGCGCGAATCTTCCAGGGGGAAACCGCAATGAAGAGCGGCGCATAAAATGCACAAGGGACAAGACCCGTTCGCTGATCTGCTTCATACATATATAATACTCCCTCAGTTTTGGTTAGGGCAAGAAGAGCGGCCTGCAACAGTTGAAGAAGGTAAATGAGATGGATGGCGGTTCAGAATGCAACAATCCGGAGGAATAAGGTAGAATTAATCGCCTCTTGATTGGGCGGGAGAGAGTTCTGCGAGAGACGAAGGGATATGAAACATGACAGACGAGACTTTGAGGCCATCTGATTTTATCCGTGAGATAATTGCCAAAGACCAAAAGACAGGCAGGCATGAACATGGGGTCCATACCCGTTTTCCTCCAGAGCCCAACGGATACCTGCATCTGGGCCATGCAAAATCTATCTGCCTGAACTTCGGCATTGCAGAGGAGTTCGGCGGCAGATGCAATCTTCGCTTTGACGACACCAACCCTGAGAAGGAAGAGCAGGAGTATGTGAATTCCATTATTGATTCGGTCAGATGGCTGGGGTTTGATTATGGCGATAAGCCCCTCTATGCAAGCGACTACTTTGACTTTATGTACAAGGCTGCCCAATATCTCATATCAGCAGGCCATGCGTATGTTGACAGCCAGTCTGCTGAGCAGATGCGGACAAACAGGGGCACCTTGACTTTGCCTGGCCAGAACTCGCCTTTTCGGGATCGCCCGGCAGAGGAGAACCTCCGGCTGTTTCAAGAGATGCGCCAGGGCAGCCATCCGGATGGTTCGATGGTGCTGAGGGCAAAGATAGACATGGCCTCGCCCAATATCAATATGCGCGACCCTGCCATCTACCGCATCAAGCATGCACGGCATCACCGCACAGGCGACAGTTGGCCCATATATCCCATGTATACGTTTGCCCATCCGATCGAAGATGCGATAGAGAATATCACACACTCGATCTGCACGCTCGAATTTGAGGATCAACGGCCATTTTACGACTGGCTGCTTGAGCGGCTGGCAGAGGGCGGCCTTGTAAAAAGGCCCCTGCCTCAGCAGATTGAGTTTGCGCGTCTGAATCTGAGCTATACGGTTCTGAGCAAAAGAAAGCTTATTCAACTGGTCAGTGAGGGCCATGTGACCGGCTGGGATGATCCCCGAATGCCGACCATCTCAGGAATCAGAAGGAGGGGCTATACCCCTGAGTCGGTCAGAAACTTCTGTGAGCGCATAGGCGTTGCAAGAAGGGAGAGCATGGTGGATCTTGCTCTTCTGGAGTTCTGCATACGGGAAGACCTCAACAGGAGGGCACCACGCATCATGGCAGTGCTCCGGCCGCTCAAGGTGATAATTACGAACTATCCTGAGGGTAAGGAAGAGCAACTCGATGCAATAAACAACCCTGAGGATCTGGATGCAGGAACACGGAAAGTCCCCTTTTCCCGCATCCTCTACATAGAGCAGGATGATTTCCGGGAGGACCCGCCAAAGCAGTTCTTCCGTCTTGCACCTGGCCGGGAGGTGAGGCTGAGGTATGCCTATTTTATTACCTGTGAAAAAGTGATCAAAGACGAAAAGACGGGCGAAATCGTTGAACTGCACTGCTCGTATGATCCTGCTACCCGGGGCGGCGACGCCCCTGACGGCAGAAAAGTGAAGGCAACCCTGCACTGGGTCTCGGCCGTCCATGCAGTAAAGGCAGAGGCCAGATTGTATGATACGCTTTTTACAAAGGCAGAGCCGGGCAGTGAGGGCAATGACTTTTTGGCGGATATAAATCCGGACTCCCTTGAGGTGATTGACGCCTGTTATATAGAGCCGGGCATTGCGGCTGCAGGGCAGGGAAGCAGATACCAGTTCGAAAGAATCGGTTATTTCTGTGTTGACAGGGATTCCAGGGAAGGTGCAATGATATTTAACAGGATTGTGACCCTGAAAGATACCTGGGCAAAGATAGAAAAGGCAGGTAAGTGACGATATGATGTCGGACAGGCATAGCGCCTTGCAGTCGCGCAACAATCAATCATTTTCGTGTATGATGGTGCAATAGGATATGAGCTATATTGCTGTTATAGGCGCAGGAAGCTGGGGGACAACGCTTGCAAGTCTTCTTGTAGAAAAGGGTTATGATGTAGCCCTTTGGGCCCGTGAAAAAGAAGTCTCTGAAGAGATAACAGCCAGGGGGGTAAACAGTCTCTATCTGCCTGAAATCAGCCTTCCTTCAGGACTGAAGGCAACCAGCAGCCTGCAGGAGGCTGTCAGTAAGTCGCGCTATGTCCTGAATGTTGTTCCTGCACAGTTTACCCGTTCGGTCTTCGGGGAGGCAGCCGGCTATTTAAGCAGGGATGCGGTTGTTGTGAGCGCATCCAAAGGCATAGAGCAGGGCAGCCTTCTTACTGTATCGGATATCCTGCATCAAGTGACGGGCAGGGACGTTGCTGCGCTTTCAGGCCCCAGTTTTGCAAAAGATGTGATCAGGAGGCTTCCGGCTGCCGTCACCCTGGCAGCTGCAAACAGCGACACAGGCCTGCTCCTTCAGGAGATATTCAATACTTCATATTTCCGGGTATATACGCATAACGATGTGATCGGGGCCGAACTTGGCGGCGCCCTGAAAAATGTTGTTGCCATAGCCGCAGGGATATGCGACGGTCTCGGTCTGGGCCACAGCGCCCGTGCTGCGCTGATAACGCGGGGACTGGTTGAGATGACCAGGCTCGGCAGGGCAATGGGCGCTGACCCGATGACTTTTTCGGGACTGAGCGGCCTTGGCGATCTTGTGCTGACCTGCACAGGGCCGCTTTCGAGGAACTATACTGTCGGCGTCAATTTAGGCAAAGGCATGATGCTTGGGGATATCCTCTCCTCTACAAGGAGTGTTGCCGAGGGTGTAACGACTGCCCATTCAGCCTATGAGCTTGCCGGGAAAAAGGGGGTCGAGATGCCGATAGTTGAACAGGTCTATGATGTGCTGTACATGCACCGGAACCCTGAGGCTGCTGTGCTCGGCCTTATGAACCGCGCGCTGAAATCCGAGTTCTGACCCGGTATATGGCCGCCCTGCCGCTTTAGAGCAGCAGCTTTATTGTTGCGTATGCCTTTCTGTGATAGCATGTACAAAGCTTCATAATCCAGGAGGTATTTTATGTTCAAGGAATTCAGGGAGTTTGCAGTAAAAGGCAATGTCGTTGACATGGCGGTAGGCATTATCATAGGGGCTGCCTTTGGAACGATCGTCAATTCTCTGGTCAACGACATCATTATGCCTCCGATAGGACTGCTTCTTGGCAAGGTGGATTTTTCTAATCTCTTTTTTGTGCTGAAGCAGGGGAATATGCCCGGGCCCTATCTGTCCATGGCTGAGGCCAAAACAGCAGGGGCGGTTACGATGAACTATGGTCTTTTTATCAACACTGTTATCAGCTTCCTTATTGTATCCTTTTCAGTCTTTCTGCTTGTGAAGAAGATCAACCGCTTAAAGAGGCAGTTTGAGACGCCGCCTGCAGGGCCTGAGACCAGGGAATGCCGGTTCTGTCTCTCGAAGGTCCCGTTAAAGGCAATAAAATGTATGCACTGTACATCAGAGCTGAATTGAAGGAGTATATACGATGAGAAAGATCCTGCTGTTGATGCTCATCATCCTTGCCTGCTCTGTTTCTCTGTCATGGGCAGGTTTTTTGGACAGCCTGTTCAAAGGCGCTGGTCAATCCCGCTCCCAGGGGCCTGACGACAGCACGGTTGCCTCAGGACTGAAGGAGGCGCTCTCTGTCGGAACCCGCAATGCGGTCAAAAGCGTCTCCCGCGTTGACGGCTATTTCGGCAATGAGGCCATCAGGATCCTGATGCCCGAGAGCATACAGAATGTCGCGCAGGTGATGAAGCAGATTGGGTATCAGAGGGAGGTTGATGACTTTGTCCTGAGCATGAACCGTGCTGCAGAGAAGGCCGCGCCCCAGGCAGTCTCTTTTTTTGCTGATGCCATTAAAGAGATGACCTTTGAAGATGCGAGGAAGATCCTCAACGGCGGCGACACTGCAGCCACGGAATTCTTCAAGGCAAAGACATCCGAAAAGATTTACACGGCGTTCAGGCCTGTGGTCTCATCAGCGACGAACGAAGTCGGCGTAACCCGCAGGTACAAGACGATGATCGGCAGGTATGAATCCCTGCCCTTTATGGATAAACAGTCCCTTGATCTGGATCACTATGTAACGAAAAAAGCGCTTGACGGTCTGTTCATTATGGTTGGCGAGGAAGAGAAGAAGATCAGGAAAGACCCTGCTGCGCGGGTGACAGACCTGCTCAAAAAGGTCTTTGCCGGATAGACCCATCGCATGAAACTCATCGAAAAGATCAGATCAAGGCTGAATATAAGGAAGGCCCTGAAAGGGACGGCAATATTCCTCATTGTATTTTCTCTTGTCGGATTTCTGATTCTGCCGCCGGTCGTAAAATCAGTCCTTCTGGACAAGCTGTCCGAACAACTGAAGCGTGAAATCACCATTGGGACAGTAAAGGTGAACCCGTTTATGTTTTCTGTTAAGGTTCGGGGAGTTGAGATCAGGGAGTCCAACAGCCAAAAACCGTTTATATCATTTGACGAACTATATCTTAATCTGCAGACCCTATCCATATTCAAACAGGGCCTTATTATTAAAGAGATAAGGCTGGTTAATCCGTATTTCCATATAGTCAGGAATGAGGACCTTACCTATAATTTCTCTGACCTGCTTGCCATGGCAAAGAAGAAGCCTGAGGCAGGCATCAGTTCTGAAGATGAGCGTGAGCCTTTGCGGTATTCTCTCAACAACATTCAGATCATAAATGCAGCGATTGATTTTATGGATCTTCCGATGAAGACAGGACATGAGGTTCGTGAGGCCATGCTGGGCATCCCGTTGGTCTCGAACCTCCCCTATCACATGGACCATTATATACAGCCTGAATTTTCTGCAAAGATCAATGGCCACGCCGTTGGGTTAAAGGGCAGCACAAAGCCTTTTGCCGATTCGTTAGAGACGAATATTGAGCTGGATCTGAAAGATCTCAATATTCCCTATTATCTGGCATATTCACCGATACCGATGAACTATACAGTTGTTTCCGGACTTCTGGATCTTCAGGCAACCATGTCCTATGTACAGCAAAATGGCAGGAGTCCCGCTTTTTCGATGAAAGGCAATGCCTCATTAAAGAAGGTCAGGATTGATGACAGGGCAGGCAGGCTCATGATAAGTCTGGACAGGCTTGACAGTTCCCTCAGCTCCCCGGATCTGATGGCAGGAAATCTGCATTTTGCAAAGATAGCGGTTCAGTCTCCTGATCTGAATGTCAGTCTCGACAAGGCAGGAGGGCTGAACCTTATGGCCCTGGCGCCAAAGACAAAGGGCAGGACAAAGGCGGAAGAGAGGCAGTCTTTGCCGATAATTGCGGCAGACGAAGTGGCGCTCAGTGATGGAAAGATCATGTTTACTGATGAGTCTGCCGGCAGGAACTTCAAAACTGCCCTTCTGAATATTCAGGCAAAGATCAGCCGCTTCAGCACACAAAAAGATGCCGAGGCCGAGGCAGAGGTATCGTTTCAGACAGACACGAAAGAGGAGATAAAGCTGGCGGGCGCTTTTTCTGTCGGGCCTGTCAAGGGTAAAGGCACTGCCGAGCTTAAGCAGGTCATACTAAAAAAATATGAGCCGTATTATCGCAAATCCATCCTTTTTTCTGTTGAACAGGGCAGTCTTGACATGACGGCTGACTATACTTTTTTCCTTGGCGGCAGCGAGCCGGATATAACAGTCTCCGGAGTCATGGCGAACCTTGTTGGGCTGAGGCTAAGAAGGCATGGAGACAGGACGGATTTTCTGGGCATACCTTCGCTGTCTCTGAAAGAGACCTCGGTTGATCTTGCCGGGCGGAAGATTGTTCTTGGCGAGCTTTCCTCACATGGGGGCAAGTTGATTATTGAGCGGATGAAAGACGGCAGGATTAACCTTGAGACGCTGCTGCCTGTCCCTGAAGATTCATCAGCCCGGAGTACTGCTGCAAGGAAACAAAATACATCTGCCGGCACCCCGTGGGCAGTGACAATAAAGAAGATTGCCCTGGACCGGTATGCTCTGAAGGCAGAAGATCAGGCGCCTTCAGAACCGGTAAATATGACATTTGATAATATCAGATTCAGGGGTGACAATATCTCTACAGAGAAGGGCTCAAGGGGCAATGTTTCGCTCGCCGTCAGGATAGAGAGGAAAGGGGCTGCATGGGCCAGCGGCGCTATCGGACTTGAGCCTGCCTATACCCGGCTTCATGTGAAGACGAAGGACATTCCGATCATGCCTGCTGTTCCTTATTTTTCGGACAGGATAAAGATCATAGTGTCGGACGGAACCATTTCATCTGACGGAACTCTCGCTGTTGGTTTCAGCAAAGACAGCCCTCCCATGGTCTCATATAAAGGCATGGCCGCAATAAACAAATTTGCCTCAGTGGACAAGGCGGATGCGCAGGATTTCCTGAAATGGGACTCGTTACATCTGGACGAAATAGACGCCTCGTACAATCCCCTGGTCGTGAAGATTGACGAGGTGGCGCTTTCGGATTTTTATTCCAGGATTATTATTAATGCCGACAGCTCGATCAATCTGCAGAACATAATCGAGAAGGACAGGCCTGAGGTGAAGGCAGAGGGCGAACAACAGGCTGAAACGACTGCTGAAGCAGGGGAGAAGATCAAGGAGAAACTGGTGACAATAGGCAGGGTTACGCTTCAGGGCGGAACAGTGAACTTCTCTGATTATTTCATCAAACCGCAGTTCAGCACAAATATGCTTGAGATCGGCGGCAGGGTGACAGGGCTAAGCTCTGAAGAGGCCAGGATGGCAGATGTTGAACTGAGGGGCAAGCTTGACAATTATGCGCCGCTTGAGATTACCGGCAGGATCAACCCCTTGCGGGATGACCTGTTTGTAGACCTTAATATCAGTTTCAGGGATATGGATTTGAGCCCGCTTACGCCCTATTCAGGCAGATATCTCGGATATGTGATCGAGAAGGGCAAGCTTGGACTTAACCTTCATTATCTGATAGAGAAGAAGAAGCTTGATTCAGAAAACAGAATCCTGCTTAATCAGTTCACCCTCGGCAGTGCGGTCGAAAGCCCTGAGGCGACAAAACTGCCTGTAAAGCTTGCTATTGCGCTGCTTAAAGACCGAAAGGGAAATATTGATCTCGATATTCCGGTCAGCGGCCGGATAGATGACCCGCAGTTCAGCCTCGGCAGGATTATCATAAAGATCCTTGTTAATCTGATAGTAAAGGCGGTCACATCTCCTTTTGCCCTTTTGGGATCTATCTTTGGCGGCGGCGAAGAGCTGAGCTATGTAGAGTTTGATTACGGCCGTTCGAGTCTTGGTGAAGCGGGTGTCAAGAAGATCAATACAATGATAAAGGCCCTTCATGACCGGCCTTCCCTGAAGATAGAGATCGAAGGACATGTGGATACGGATAAGGACAGGGAAGGTCTGAAACAGCTTCTTTTCAGCAGAAAGGTAAAGGCCCAAAAGCTGAAGGACATGATCGGCAAGGATGCAGAGGCAGTGCCTGTTGACGAAATTAAGGTAGAGCAGGCCGAATATGAGAATTATCTCTGGCAGGCGTATAAGGCAGAGGAGTTTCCGAAGCCGAGAAACTTTATAGGCATGGTAAAGAGGCTGCCAGTGGCCGAGATGGAAAAACTGATGCTGACCAACATCGAGATTAAGGAGGGCGACCTCAGGATGCTTGCATCCCAGAGGGCGCTTGCGATAAAGGATCAGATCATAAAATCGAAGCTCGTTGAGCAGGAAAGGATATTCCTGGTAGAACCAAAGACCCTCCAGCCGGACAGGAAAGAGACTGTCAAAGACAGCAGGGTAGATTTCAGGCTGAAATAGGCTGTTGCCTGAGATCAAGCAGGCATCCCGATTGACATTGATCGAGGTGATTGATAGCATCTAAACATAGACTTGAGATGGCGGGTTGATCCGCATAACGTCGGAGTAGTCTTTCCTGTCCTGGACGGGATTGCTGAAAATACGATGAGAGAGGAGAATCGCCATGGAGAAGAAAGAGCTGCAGAAACTGCTTGCAGGGCTCGGTATTGTTACCCTGCTGACGGGTGCAGGCCTCACGATGAGCGGTTGTGCCACTGCTTGAGCCGGTAAAAAAGACGGTGCTGGCAGCACCGGTATGAAGCAGACTGATCCGTCATCTCAGCCGCCGGCAAAAAGCGGTTGAAGCGGTTGAGGCGGCAGCAAGAAATAGTGCAGTCTGCACTATCAGGAAAGAGTTCTCACAGGCTGCCATGGATGAGTAACTGTGCCGGACAGAGAAGAACTTCTCTATAAGTATCGTAAGAGCCTTTCACTTCTTCCTGTTTCGGCGGCAGAGACTGCCCTGGCAGCCTGTCGGACTTCATCAGGGCATATGGATATGCCCCAAATCCTGTCTGAAATATCCTCTAAACAGTCAATACTGCCTTTTCTGCCTGAGCTTTCAAGCATCGAAGCGGCTGTTGCCGGCGCCGGGTCAGGACAGATACAGGCGCCTGACGGCATATCAGACCTTCAACTGAATCCGACGCTGAAGCTTCTTGATCTGAAATGGAAGGGGTTGGCATCTTTTTTTTCTGAAAATGCAGATGAAGCTGCTGAGCCGCAACAGGGGAATGAATTCATCCTGGTCTTTAAACACCCTGAAGACGGAAGGGTTGTTGTGAGATCTGCAACATCAGAGGACCTGCTGCTGATTAAAATGGCTGTCGAGGACATCACACCAGAGGAGATCGCACGGATCGGGTCACTGCCGGTTGATAATGTATATGCTGCATTGGACCGGGCCGCATCAGCCGGATATATGCCTGCAGTGTCCACTCTCATCAGGAGAAACCCTGCGGTATTCCGGGATGCCGAAGGTCAGTTCAGCAGTTATCTGCAGAGCAGATACATGACGCTCCAGTGGCATGTTACGCAGTCCTGTGATCTTCACTGCAGACATTGCTATGACCGAAGCGACCGCGCATCCATGAATCTTGGGGATGGCTTGAGTATACTCGATGATTTTCAGGTCTTCTGCAGGCAGCGGCGCGTGCGCGGGCAGATATCCTTCAGCGGCGGCAATCCCCTGCTTTATCCCAATTTCACGGAACTGTACCGGGCTGCAGCAGAGCGCGGTTTTGTGACTGCCATCCTTGGCAATCCCTGTGCCATGGCAGAGATGGAAGAGCTTATTTCGATACAGATGCCCTCATTCTTTCAGGTGAGCCTTGAGGGCCTGCAGGAGCATAATGACAATATAAGGGGAAAGGGACATTTTGAGCGTGTTATCGCATTTCTGGCCATGCTGAGGGAACTCGGCGTTTATTCAATGGTGATGCTCACGCTCACGAAAGATAATATTGATGAAGTGATTCGTCTTGCTGCTTTTCTGCGTGGCAAAACAGACACCTTTAACTTTAACAGGCTGGCCATGGTCGGCGAGGGATCGAACCTGAGGCTTCCGTCAAAGCAGAGATATCGGCTCTTTCTGGAGGAGTATCTGACGGCTGCTTCGGAAAACCCTGTGCTTGGAATAAAGGACAACCTTATCAATATCCTGCATAAGCAGCAGGGCAGAGAGTTTTTTGGGGGCTGCACCGGATTTGGCTGCGGCGCTGCATTCAATTTCATGTCTGTACTGCCTGACGGAGAGGCACATGCCTGCAGGAAATTCCCTTCACCTATCGGGAATATCCTGAGACAGGGCATTGCAGAGGTCTATGATTCGATCTCAGCAGAGCAGTACAGGGCCGGGTCTTCTGCCTGCTCCGCATGTTCCATCCGGCCTGTCTGCGGAGGCTGTCTCGCAGTTGTCCACGGCCACGGAATGGATGTCTTCAGGGAAAGAGATCCATACTGTTTTCTCTCTTGAGAGCCTCGCAGCCAGGAAACCCGTCTTTAAAAAGAGCTTTCCCCAAAAACAAAGCCCTGTGCTATAATCAGCAATCAAAGGGGGTTCAATGGATACAGCCACATTTCAGAAGCTGCTTATCGCCGCAATTCAGAAGGGTTCGTCAGACATCCACCTGCAGGTAGGGTCACAGCCGCTTCTCAGGGTTAACGGGGAACTGCTGGAGGTGAAGTTCAGGCCGCTTACATCTGCAGATACCCTTGCGGTGGCCAAGGAAATCCTCTCCCAAACAATTCTCCAGAGTCCGCTTGAGGCAATCTCTGAACTGGATGTCTCCTACAGCATCGAGGGGCACGGCAGGTACAGGGCAAATATCTTCAGACAGAGGGGCTCCTTTGGCATTGTGCTGAGGGTGATCCCGATAACCATCGGCACATTTCAGGACCTGAATCTGCCTACTGTCCTTGAAAGCATCGCCGGACTGCGCCGGGGTCTTGTACTCGTTGTAGGCGCCACAGGCAACGGCAAGTCTACGACCATTGCCTCGATGGTAGAATATATTAACAGCAGCCGCAGAGCCCATATTGTCACAATCGAAGACCCCATAGAGTTCCTCTTCAAAAACAACAAGGCAGTAATCAGCCAGCGGGAAGTCGGAAGTGACACTGTATCCTTCAGCAAGGCTACGGTTGCTGCCATGCGCCAGGACCCTGATGTCATCTATATCGGGGAGATGCGGGATGTAGAGACTGTTGAGGTGGCGCTGAAGGCTGCAGAGACCGGCCATCTTGTGCTTTCGACCCTGCATACCACGGATGCGGTCAGCTCACTTGCGAGGCTGCTCGGTTTTTATCCCCATGATCAGGAGCATGGCATAAGAAAACGTCTTTCCGAATGTCTCATGGCTGTTATTGCCTTAAGGCTGCTTCCACGCAAGGATATTGTCGGCAGGGTGCCTGCGGTCGAGGTGCTGCGGGTAACGCGGACTATTCAGGAATGCATTCGGGACTCAACAAAGGCTGGGGATTTGCCCGGCCATATGGAAAAGGGATATGACCTGTACGGCATGCAGACCTTTGACAGCCATCTTTTCAGGCTGGTCAGGGAAAACAAGGTAGAACTGGACGCAGCAATGCTCGTATCGAGCAAGCCTGAGGAGTTGCACCGCACGATCATGCTTGAGGGCGGTCATTCAGCAGAGTAATCAGGGGTAACCGTCCCTGTCTGCTCCTTAGGGGAAAAGTGATATTCAGACCATTTCATCAGGGCATAGCGCCATTGTACTCAGAGGCAGTCTGCATGTTTATGGCGGCTGGCCAGCAACAGCAGCCCTGCTAAGAGATATCTTCGTTATTTTCTGAATCTGCCTCATCACCCATCTCGGCCAGCACTTTTTTCACCTCATCTTCTGCTGTCCTGAGCTTTCCCCTGCAGAGCGTAAGTATCCGGGATGCGCGCTTTATCTTTTCAGCCAGTATATCAATATCCGGATCTTCTGCTTCTATATCTCTTACGATCTTCTCAAGCTCCTTCAAAGCCTGGGAGTAAGTCAGTTCTTTGTTTTTTGACACTCTTTTTTACCTCCCTTTCTGACTGTACAATGCTGGTGACCATGCCGTTCTGCAGTTGTGTCTCAAGTATTGACCCATTTGCAGGCAGGGCCGCATTCCTCAGGATCTCTCCATTCAGCCTTGTAATGCTGTAGCCCCGCCTCAGCAGATATGCAGGATCAAGATGACGTATCGCCTGTTCTGCCCTGCCCAGTCTGTTCTGTTCATTCTGAAGGCGCTGCTCCATACCGCCTCTTATGTCGCGCTGCAGGATAAGAAGCCTGTTCCGGTGTGCTTCGGTCAGCCTCACCGGCAGATGGATGAGTCTCTGGGCAAACAGAGTCAGCCTCTGTCTTTCATCGCTGAGCAGCTGCCCGGAGGCAGCCACAATCCTGTTTTGGAGTCCGAGCGCTTTTTCTTCAAAGCCCCTCATGCCTGATATCAGAAATTCGGCCACAGCAGTCGGCGTCTTCATCTTTGTATGTGCAGTGACATCAACGACAGTATCGTCTTTTTCATGGCCTATGCCGGTGATGACCGGCAGGGGAAAGCAGGCCACCTCAGCAGCAAGCAGATATCCGTCAAAGCAGTTGAGGTCTATAATTGAGCCTCCACCCCTGATGATCGCCACAAGATCAAAAGAGTTCTTCTCTTTCCTGATTGCGGACAATGCCTTTATGATCGAGCTCTCTGCCTCCTGTCCCTGCATAAGGGCAGGAAAGAGGGTATGTACAAAGCAGTATCCGTAAGGGTTATGGTCAAGATGCCTGAAAAAGTCTCCATACCCTGCAGCAGTGGGAGATGAAATAACCGCTATCCTCTGGGGCACAAGCGGCAGTTCAAGGGCCTTGTTCCTGTCTATAAGGCCCTCTTTCCTGAGACGGGCGATCACCTCCTGCTTCTTTCTGGCCATCTCCCCGATGGAGTAGGTCGGGTCAATCTCCTTTATGTTCAGGCTGAGGCCGTAGACCTCATGAAAGATCACTGATGCAAGAAAGAGGATCTTCATGCCCTGGGCAAGCGGCTCATTTGCTGCCTTTTGGAACCTGCTGCTGATGGCGCGGTATTCGTAGGCCCAGATATTTGCCCTGACCTGGGCTATGGCGGCGCTGTCCTCTTTTTCGACAAGTTCGAGGTAGCAGTGGCCCCTCTGATTCACCTTGATGTCCGCCACCTCTGCCACCACCCAATACTGTCCCGGCAGTGTATCGAGGATGGCGGTTTTGATCAGCCCATTAAGCTGGGAAAGACTGAGCGCCGGTTTTTCATTACAGATCTCTTTCATGGGGTATCCTGATTATACATCAACCGGACATGCCCCTTCCTTATTATCCAAAGTCATGATAGGATGTGATAGAGAGGATCCCGCAATGATAAACAGAAGGGAGTTTATGATAGGAGCCTCAGGCATGATGCTTTCCATAGTCTCAGAGGAACAGAAGCAGACAGCCCCTTTGAGGGAGGCTGTATCTCCTGCAGCGCCTCTTCATACGAAGGTATCTCTTGTCAGGACCACTGACAGGGCAGCCGGCGTTCAGAGGTCTGTTGACCTTCTTTCTGTCAATCCGATAACAGGCAGAGAGGTCCTGCTCAAGCCCAATTTCAACAGCGCTGACGCCTTTCCCGGCTCTACGCATAATGATACCCTTATAAGCCTTATCAGGCATCTCAGGACCATAGGGGCCGGCCCCATCACCATCGGCGAGCGGTGCGGCCCGGGGTCTACTGCGCGGGTATTGAGGGAAAAGGGCATTTATGACCTATGTGAAAAAGAGAAGGTCGGTCTGATCAATTTCGATGATCTGCCTGAGGGCCAGTGGGTAAGGGTGCAGCCTTCAGAGAGCCACTGGAATGTGGGGTTTGATGTTGCAAGGCCTGTGATGGAGGCGGAATGCGTTGTATCCACCTGCTGTCTTAAGACGCATGCATATGGCGGGGTATTTACAATGTCCCTTAAGCTTTCGGTCGGCGTCACACACAAGCGCGACATGGCAGAGCTGCATACCTCGTTCATGTCAATGCGAAAGATGATCGCAGAGATCAACCAGGCATACAGGCCTGCGCTTATAGTGATGGATGCGATAGAGGTCTTTGTTGACGGAGGCCCTGCAACAGGGCAGCGGAAGAGGCCGGAGCTGATCATCGCAGCCACAGACAGGATAGCCATAGATGCTGTGGGGCTGGCAGTCCTTAAAGACCTCGGAAGCAATGAGGCGATCATGGGCAGGAAGATCTTTGAGCAGGAGCAGATAGCGCGGGCAGTGGAACTTGGCCTCGGCGTCAAAAGGCCTGAGGAGATCGAGATTGTCACTGATGACGCTGAGGGCAGGGCCTATGCAGAGAGACTGAAGGGGATTCTGCTTAAGGGCTGAGCAGGCAGCCGGAAGTTTCAGCAGTAGGTTCAGATGCAGATAATTTTCTTCTTTACAAATCCTCTCCCTCTTCAGTAGAATTACGCACGGAGGGGATATGAAGTGCAATCCCCTCACTCAATCGGGACATGAAAAAAGGCATAGACATATCGCGAACCCTGAGCCGGAGGACGATACTATGAACAAGTTAAATAATGTCGCCGTCCCCGAAAGGATGTATAGTGAGATGCAACATGAAAGACCTGACCCCATTGGGTTGACCATAAAATAGCAACATCAAAGCAGCGTACAACAAAGGCATCCAGCCGACCGCGAGTAACGGTCTGTTTTTTGAGTTCCGGCCTTCATCTCGCGGCTGCTGATGATAGTCGTTGGCTCCGTGTGAATGTCCATTCGTCAAAGTGCAAAATACCGGGGAATTCCGTTATAATCTCTACAAGACAAGGCATTAAATATTGGATTTTAAAAGAAAGGCATTCATGGCGAACATAGGACAACCATTGGCGGAGGCATTCGGCCATTTGACAACCGACCACACAGACAAAGCCGATAGATACCGCTCGCATCGCTTGTGCCCTTTCAACAACAAAGTACCGAATTGCACGAAAGATAAGGCGAAGGACCCTCTCGGCGTATGCAGTATTTATCATGAAAACCACCCGGTCATAACTTGTCCTATTAGATTTCGTGAAGACTGGCTTATTACTGATGATGCCGCTTCCTTCTTTTTCCAAAAAGACGCGAACTGGAGTTCACTGACTGAAGTTCGTTTAAATGACGCACAAGGGAAGTCTGCTGGAAATATTGATGTTGTCCTTGTGGCTTACGACGACAACGGAAAGATTTACGATTTCGGTGCACTGGAAGTTCAGGCCGTATATATTTCCGGGAATGTGCGTGACCCATTTGCATACTTTATGAAAGACCCCAAAAGCCGCGCGTTAATGGATTGGACTAAAGAGCCCAATTATCCGCGTCCTGATTACCTTTCATCTTCTCGAAAAAGACTTGCACCTCAACTTCTTTTTAAGGGTGGAATCCTACACAGTTGGCAAAAGAAAATGGCTGTTGCGCTTAATAAGAGTTTCTTTGCTACTCTTCCCAAACTAAAGAAAGTCTCCAAGGCCAAAGCAGATATTGCATGGCTCATTTACGACTTGGAACTGATTAAAGAAAAAGACCATGAGGCAGGCAGATATTCACTCAAGAAGGTGGACGAAGTTTTCACCGAGTTTGAGCCTGCTCTTCTTTCAATAACGACAGCATCACCAGGTAAAATTGAAGATTTTATAAAGCTGCTTCAGGAGAAACTTGACGATCAAATTGAGACTCCGCCGATTAACAAAACAATTGAGAAACCATTCTGAAATGACTACTTACAACCAAGCTTTGCTATTTCCTGACGTATCTGAAATTATAGAAAAGCCGAAACCGGTGAACGTCTCTTCTGTTCCTCAACGAAGCCCTTTTCGTTATCCCGGCGGCAAGACTTGGTTTGTGCCTACATTCAGACATTGGCTTGCTACAATGTTTCCAAGGCCAAAGATCCTTGTTGAACCTTTCGCGGGAGGCGGGATTATTAGTTTAACCGCCCTTTTCGAGGGGTTAGTCCAAAAGGCGGTCATGGTCGAGCTTGACGAAGAAATCGCAGCAGTATGGAAATCTGTGGTCAATGGCGACGCTGAATGGATAGCGAACCGCATTCTTACTTTTGAACTATCCAGAGAGGCAGTTATAACTGAAATCAAAAGACTTCCGCATACACAAAAAGAAAAGGCATTTCAGACAATTCTTAAGAATCGGACGTTTCATGGCGGCATTCTTGCCGAAGGCTCAGGACTTCTCAAATACGGCGAGAATGGAAAAGGCATTCATTCCCGCTGGTATCCTGCAACTATAGCTAAACGCTTTCTAAATCTAAACAATATTGCAGAGAGGATCGACTTCCGTTGTGATGACGGCTTAAAGGTAATAAAAGAATTCTCCAACAAAAGGGACGTGATCTATTTTATTGACCCTCCATATACTGCCGGCGGCAAAAAAGCCGGCAAACGTCTATATAAACATTATGAACTCGATCATGAACAATTATTTTGTCTTTGTTCATCATTGAAAGGCGATTTTTTAATAACTTACGATGATGCAGAAGAAGTAAAAATAATGGCTCGAAGTCACGGGTTTCAAATGCGCTTAATACCTATGAATAATACACATCATGCGACAATGGAGGAGTTGGTCGTCGGTAGGGATTTGTCATGGATGGACGCTTTCCCCGCAGTGCATGAGCCACAACCCGAATATATGACTAAAAAAAAGAGGTCGAAAAAAGAGGCAGTACCCGTTTTGTAGGCGGACGGAACCATCTTGGGGTCACCCATTAAAGGCCACCCTGTCAAGAGTCAATAATAATCCATGGCGCAACCGTTTGTCTGTTGCGCCTGCCATTGATCGGTTACCAATCTCCGCCACACCTGGAGTTTTCATTACATTCGGTGTCAGCCTTGCAATACAGACTGAAACAGGATTCGATAATTCATCCTTTCGAGGTTCGTGAGGATTCAGCGCCGTACAATCAATGACTATTTTGACTCAAATGACCTAATTGACTATAATGGTCACAGGAGGTGCTCTTATGAAAGCGTTAAGTATTGCAGATGCCAAGTCCCATTTTTCAGAGGTCGTGACAAGCGCCGAGCATAAACATGAGCGTGTGCTGATCGAAAAAAGGAGCAAACCGGTTGCCGTAGTCCTGGGCTATGACGAATATAAGAAACTGGAAGCTCTCGAAGACTTATATGAAGCGAAACTCCTCGAAGCTTCCTTGAAAAAAGGGAAATTTCTTTCACTGGAAGAGGTCGCAAAGAGGGTGAAGGTTGAGCTATAAGCTTGAGTTTTCCGAGACTGCTTTGGCAAAACTGGAGGCCATCGGCCGGGCAGACTCCAAGAAGCTGCGACAGGTCTTCATGAAGCTTTTGTCCTTGCGGAGAACGCCTTTCCCACAAGATTCAAAAAAGCTTGAAAGCTTCAGCTATAAGCAACTGAGCGGCTACAGGGTAGATCAGGGCGAGTACCGGATAATTTATGCCGTGGATGAAGATAATAAGAAGGTTCTGATAGGTCTTATCCTGAACAGGAATGAGGATTATAAAGAACTGCGGGGCTTCAAGTAGTGCAATCCTATCCCAAACGCCTTAACACTACGCCTGGGTAATCATGCGTCATCATTTCATATGCCGTGTAAGAGTGGAAGAAAGGGCATTTCCCCTGTTATGAGAAAGCTCCTGACGTGGTTTGTCCAGTATTACATTCGCCGCCATAATGGAACCGGACATCTGTTTTAAGACAGATACAAATCCATACTCCGCGAAGAAGATGCGTATCTGCCGGAGAGATAGCGATTGATCAATCAGGCCATATTTGGCACTATAAATGGACTGGAGGATATGACCATGAAGATTAAAGAAGACATCAAGCCTATTTCTTATCTGAAGTCTCGGTCTGCTGATTTAATATCCCAAATCAACGAAACTCACAGACCGGTGATAATCACTCAAAACGGCGAACCACGAGCAGTTATCCAGGACGCGGAGTCCTATGAAAAAACCATTAATTCCTTGAATTTGTTGAGGATATTGTCTCATGGCGAGAAGGCTGTTGAAAAAGGCGAAATAACAAAACAAGAGGACCTTTTCAGGCAGCTTGATGAATCTCTGATAAAAAGCAAGGCACACAAACAGAGACGATGAAAAGGTACGGGGTTGAGTGGGCTGAGCCGGCCGGAAAAGATTTAGAAAACATTATTGGCTATATTTCCCAGGACAGCATTGACTCCGCCATCACCATCTTTGAAAAGATAAAGTCAAAATGCAGGACATTATATCAGTTTCCATATAGGGGTAGAGTCGTTCCTGAACTAAAGGCGTATGGCATATTGAGTTATCGGGAATTGATTATTTCACCCTGGCGAGTTGTCTGCAGGATATCTGACCCGCAAGTTTATGTTCTTGCTGTAATAGATTCAAGAAGAAGCATAGAAGATATACTAATGGAACGGTTTTTATAAAGAACCGATCGGGCCAGGGACGGTAGTTAGCCGTCGCTTACCGCACCACCCTGCATGCTGTACCACTTATGGGGCTGTGATGTCTGTTTGACTTATTGGGAAGGAAATGGTGTGCGGTTCAGGCCATGCAATTACAGATATTCCAGCACACTACGGGTACAACAGGACAGATTCATATATTTCTTCTATATATAGAGCAGACCGGCCCACAGCAGAGATCCAGACAAGGTCAGCACCTTTTCCGGAGGGCTCAGTTCGGTATTCCTGACCACAAAATAGATGCTTAGGGGAGATGTAAGAAAACAGGCAGTAATATAAATCCACTTAGGCAGCCTATGGACTCTTTTTGTTTCAGGGAATACAGCGCAGAATTGACACTCGATGTCACCGTCCAGCCGATGTCCGCACTGGACGCATCTTGCAATGCCTAAGGCCTGATCAAGATCATGGTCATTCATGCAGCTATAATATCACGGAGCAGGGCGGCAGAGAGTGCTGCATGCTTGTCGAGGGCCAGAGTAATTCCCCAGTTGGGGCCAAAAGAATTCCTCAGTTAGG
>CAYUNK010000046.1:0-21411 GCA_964446125.1 uncultured Nitrospiraceae bacterium
CCCTTTGCCCCCTCTTAGCTTAGGAGGGGGAGCGGCGGAGCCGGGGGGCGTTACTCCCAATTCCACTTTCAATTTCATCCGGAAGGTCAATTCACTCTCATAAAACTCCTGCTCTTTCTTGAGGTTTGCTGCGCTGAAGGTCTTCCCGTATGGCTCGGTAATCGTAGCTGGCTGATCGTTCTCATCAAACTGCCAGAAGACGACGCTTACTTTGTGATAGGCAAAGTCCTCAGTTCGGAATATCTTTACGTTTTCATCAGAATATCCCTTCTTCCACCCGTCGCGGTAGCGTTCTTCAATCCAGGCACGGTAAGCGTCAGTTATTCTGTTTCTTTTATTGCCGAAGGATTTTGGTTCCTTCTCGTATTGCCGGCGCGCATCAATCAGCATTACGCGCCCTTTGTATGCGGCAGGTTTGTCGTTTCGCAGAAGCCAGATATAAGTGAAAATCCCGGTGTTGTAGAAAAGCTGGTCAGGCAGCATGACGACTGCATCAAGCCAGTCATTCTCCAGAATTGAGCGGCGGATCTCGCTCTCGCCTGAGCCGCAATCGCCATTGGAAAGCGGCGAGCCATTAAAGATGATAGCGATGCGGCTTGAGCCTTTTTCCGGCTCCTTCATCTTGGCAAGCATGGTCTGTAAAAAAAGCAGTGCGCCATCGTTTACGCGCGGCATTCCGGCCCGGTAACGTGTCTTCTCCAGCTTGCGCGCTTCAGTCTCGTATCCGTCCTTGCCGCCCCAGGTCACGCCGAAGGGCGGATTTGACAGCATAAAGTCAAACCTATATTTTGATTCGGGCAGCTGGTCCCCCGGCTCCTTGCTGTGCGGATCATGTGGAATAAGCGAGTTGCCGAGATACACCCTGGCCTGCTTGTCGTCTTTGATCAAAAGATCGGCCTGGCAGATGGCGTAGTTTGTGGGCGACATCTCCTGACCATGAACTGTAACAAATTTTTCGACATTTGCTTTTTCTTCTGCTGTAGCAGCTCGGTCGAGAAGATGTTCCTTAGCGACTGAAAGCATGCCACCGGTTCCGCATGCCGGATCATAAATTGAAATATGTTTCTCTGGAATGGGGATATCGAGTAATTCCACCATCAGCCGGATTACTTCGCGAGGTGTAAAGTGCTCTCCTGCCTCTTCGCCGCTCTGTTCAGAGAATCTCCGCAGCAGTTCCTCGTAGATATAGCCCATCTCAAGCGGTGAGAGCTTGTCCGGTCCAAGTTCAAGCTCTTTGTACTGGTTGAGGATCGGGGCCAGGCGGTTATTTTTTACCATCTGGCCAATGGTGGCCCGGTAGTTGAAATGCTCGATTATATCATCAACGTTCTTCGAGAACCCGTTGATATAGGCCCGGAAGTTCTCTTCAAGCAGGGTATGGTCTTCTTCATAAACTCTGCGCAGTGTCCAGTCGGTCTTGTTTGAAAAAGGCGCTGCACTCGTCTCCAGGCCTTTTACCAATATGGCCAATTCTTTGTCTGTCAGTTTCGGCCTCTTAGCCTTCACCTCTGCTGCCTTATCCTGCCGCCACTGTATCAACACGCATTCAAGGCGACGAATCACGATGATCGGCAGGACGACATTTTGGTATTCGTAGGCCTTGAACTTGCCGCGCAACCGCTCTGCAGATTTCCAGATTTCGTCGGCAAGATTATCGAGTCTTGATTTATTAATTGAAATCATTCAGTTCAGTATGGATTCCATAAATGGCACGCAACAAGCCTGCCCTCTTTTTCCCTCAGCTCCGGGATGATCCTGTCGCAGGGCGAAAAGCGTTTGGGGCAGCGGGGGTGAAACGGGCAGCCAGAGGGTATATTGACAGGACTGGGCAGATCGCCAGGGTCTGAAGCCCCTGAGGCCTCGGGCCTAAGGGGCAAAGGGTCTCTGCTTTTGAGCTCCTGACTGTCCGGCATTGGCTCTTCATGCCTTGTAATCCTGGGCGCAGATGCCAGCAGCACTTCTGTATATGGATGATACGGCCTGTCAAACAGCTCTTCAGTCTTTGCATGCTCCACTATCCTGCCGAGATACATCACATTGACCTCATCACTGAAATACCTGACGACCCTCAGATCATGGCTGATAAAGAGAAAGGCTATCTTTGAGGTGCGCTTAAGTTCATGAAGCAGGTTCAGTATCTGCGCCTGTATCGAGACATCCAGGGCAGAGAGCGGCTCGTCCGCAATGATCAGTTCAGGGGAAACGGCAAGTGCGCGCGCTATACAGATCCTCTGCCTCTGGCCTCCGCTGAACTCATGCGGATAGCGGTTCATCGCCTCAGGCCCCATCCCGACCTTGTTCAGGATTTCAGTCACCCTGTCCCTCATTTCAGAACGCGGCGCAAGCTTATGGATCACAAGGGGCTCTGAGACCGTATCAAAAACAGTTCTTCGTGGGTTCAGCGATGCAAAGGGGTCCTGAAATATAATCTGGGCTGACTTTCTGAAGTCCTTCAGCTCCTTATTGTCAAGGCGGAAAAGATCCCTGCCCTTAAAGAAAACTCTGCCTGATGTCGGAGAAAGAAGCCTAAGCAAAAGGCGGGCAACGGTTGATTTGCCGCAGCCGCTCTCGCCCACTATTGCCACCACACGGTCTTCGTTGATAGAAAAACCGACTCCGTCAACCGCCTTGAGCACCTGTTTGGCCCTGCCAAAGGCCCTGGCCATGACAAAATGCTTTGTCAGTCCCTGAACGTTCAAAAGTTCCATGATATCTCTTTTGCCCTGATGCAGCGCGAAAAGTGATCCGGTCTGATCTCGGACAGCTCAGGCTCCTGCTCTTTGCAGTACTGCCGCATATGGCGGCATCTGTCAGCGAATTTGCAGCCTGGGGGCAGGGCCTCTGGCCTCGGCACAAAACCGGGGATAGGCCTGAGGTCTTGGCCCTTCCCCTGAGGCAGAGAATCAAGCAGCCCCATGGTATAGGGATGGCCGGGATTGCTGAAGATCTCTCTTGTTTGGGCAAGCTCCATGATCCTTCCTGCATACATGACAGCAACCCTGGCAGCATTTTCGGATATGATCGCAAGGTCATGGGTAATAAAGAGGATAGACATCTTCTTCTCCTGCCTCAGTCCCTGGATAAGCTCAAGGATCTGGGCCTGGATTGTGACATCAAGGGCAGTCGTCGGTTCGTCTGCGATAAGCAGGGCCGGGTTGCAGGCTATTGCCATTGCGATCATTACGCGCTGCCTCATGCCGCCTGACATCTGGTGGGGATACTCCTTTGCCCTCAGCCCCGGTGAAGGTATCCTGACCGACCTTAGCAGTTCAACTGCCCTGTCCATGGCCCCTTTCCTGTTCATTGCCTTATGGGTCATCAAGACCTCTGCTATCTGGTAACCTATGGTGAGCACCGGGTTAAGCGAAGTCATAGGCTCCTGAAATATCATGGATATCTCATTTCCGCGCACCTGCCTGATCTCTTCCCTGTCAAGTTTTAGAAGGTCTCTGCCCCGAAATGATATTACTCCTTCTGCCCGGGCAGCTGAAGGCAGGATCCCCAATATGGAAAGGGCGGTTATGCTCTTGCCGCAGCCGCTTTCTCCTGCCAGACCGAATATCTCGGATTCTTTAATGTCGAAATTCAGGTTTGATACGACGTTTACGGGCTCTGGATCAGTCTTGAAGGAGATATTAAGATCCCTAACATCAAGCAGGGACACGGCAGGTTATTTTTCCTCTTTTTGCAAAAGCTTCAGATAGTTTTCTGCTTCCTTGAGGTTGGGGTTGTTTTCAAGGGCCTTCTGCCACTCTTCAAAGGCAAGCTCAGTGAGACCTTCCAGATAATAGCTAAGGCCCAACTGCACCCAGGCAGGGCCATAGTTCTGGTTAATCACCTTTGCCTTCACAAAATGCACAATCGCCTCTTCTGTCTTGCCCTTATTCCTGAGTGCAATACCGAGCTTTGTGTGAACATCAGCAAGTTTGGGATGGAGCTTTACAGCCTTTTGGTACTCTTCGATCGCCTCGTCATTCATGTTGAATTCGAGATACATATTGCCGACCTTGAAATGTTCGTTTGCAAGCTTTCCGGCAATATACGGATCTATCATATTTGGGTCAGGATGCGCAATCTGGGCTGCGACAGTCAAGACCTCCTGGGCCCGCTTGAATTCACCCATGTCATTATAGGTTACTGCAAGATTCAGGGATGCCTCCGTGTATCTCGGATTAATCTCAAGGGCCTTCTCAAAGTGGCCGGCCGCTGCCTTCAGGTCGCCGTTAAGGTTGCTGATGACGCCCAGTTTGTTCTGCACATCAGCATAACGCGGATTTATCCTGACAACTTCCCTCAGGATCGGCTCAGCCTCGCTGTATTTGGCCTCTTCAAAGAGTTTTTTGCCCAATGAGTAGAGTTCCTGAAGATGGTCGTCCATAGTGTTAAAGATTATAGGTAGAGCAGGGAAAGTTTGTCAATGCAGAAGCGGCAGGCAGCAATAACAGCCTCAGGTCTCATTGGGTTCCTCCTGCCGGATCTTCAAAAACAGGAGAGTTATCATCCCGAGCATAAAGAATATCCCTCCTGCCAGCGCCCATGGCGCACCCGGCTCCCTGCTCACCTCAATCATCGCAACCGGAAAGGGCGCCACCTGTACTGTCTTTATAAGGATGCCGAGGCCCTCTTTGTATGAAGGGCTGTTTGGGAGGATCCTGTCCTGGGAAACCGGCTTGCCGTCTTTCAGGTATTCGATCTCCGCTGACCATTCCCTCACATAACCCCTTGCATCAACATTGGCATTCACCCTGTTGAATCGAACCTCAAGGTTGTTCGGAAGCTGAAATACCGAACCCTGATAAGCGTACGTTACTGCCCTGAAACTGCCGTATGAACTAAGCAGGTGCGCAAGCAGGATAAATAGAAACCCTATATGTATCACCTGCGGCGAGATGATCAGGAGCCACTGCCTGGCTTCCCGTTTCTTTATAAGCGACTCTATGCTGCATACCATTGTATTGGCAGCAAGAAGGGAAAGCGCCACTATGCAGAGCCAGAGCCACCAGGTGATGCCCAGCGGCATCTCCTGCATCCAGTCAAAAAGGGCAACCGTATGCAGCGCGCGAAATTCCTCATGCCTCGGCATCAGTACTGCCCCGAAGAGGAGTATGAAGATAAGCGCAATCGTGAGCCAGATGGATGTCCTCAGAGAGATAAAGAACTCCAGGATCTTTTTCAGTATATTCATGGTATCTCTGCCCTCACTGCGTTATGCCTAAAAAGAATGCGAGCTCTTCATAAAGAGGCTCACTCCAAGATAGGTGAACATGACGATAAAAAAACCTGCTATTGCCAAAATAGATACAGGCCTGCCCATCCACCAGGGGCTCAGCCTCGCATGAAGATACAGGCTGTAAAAGAGCCAGAGTATGACTGTCCAGAGCTCCTTTGGAGTCCAGAGCCAGTATGTGCCCCAGGCAAGATATGCCCAGATGCCGCCAAATATCATTGCAATAGAGAAGAAACAGTACCCTACCAGGATCGCCTTGTACTGAAGCGTCACAAATTCCCTCTGCCTGTCCCGCAAGTAAATCCCGCCCAAAATTGCGGCAATCCCAAACAGAGCATAGGCAAAAAATGAGAGCACTACATGCGTTTCGAACCAGAAGGTCTGGAGCACCGGCGGAAGCGGGCTGTTATGAGGCTTATACAATAGAGAGAGCGCCACAAAGAAGACAGCCATGGCCACCGAGGCATTAAGCACCCTCCTTCGCTCCTTCATCCGCCATGAAACAGGCAGGGCAAAAAGCACAATAGAGGCAGACATGAAATAGAGCGTGTCATGAGGGCCTACAAGCGGAATGCGGTCAAGCGAGACACCGCGGACAGACAGATAAGCGATCTGAAGAATAAGGCCGGTAAAGATAAAGGGCATGCGAAAATAGCCAAATACATAGCAGGCTGTTGAGCCGATAGTCAGGGCAAGAAGTATATTGTCCATGGATGCCTCCATATTACGGGAAGACCTTGCCAGGGTTCAACAGATTCTTCGGGTCAAATGCCTGCTTGATCTTCTTCATAAGCTCAAGCTCTGCAGGGTTTATCTCCATCGCAATATATTTCTGCTTGGTCAGGCCGACCCCATGCTCTCCAGAGATAGTGCCGCCCAATTCGAGCGTCATCCGGAATATCTCCTCAACGAGCTTCTGCGCCTTTTCATACTCTGCCCTGTTTTCCTTGTCCACCATAATATTAACATGTATGTTGCCGTCGCCTGCATGGCCGAAATTCACTATCTTTATCCCTGAAGACTCTGAAAGCCTCTTCAGCCGCTTAAGCATTTCCGACAGCCTGCTTCTGGGCACTACAATGTCCTCATTGATCTTCGATGGACTGATATGGAAGAGCGCAGGCGAAATGGCCCTCCGCGCCTCCCATAGCTTCATGCGCGCAAGTTCATTTTCGGCCATGATGATCTCCCCATGCAGCTTCTTGCAGAGGGAAGTTATTATCTCTGCATCCCGCATTATGACCGGGGCCGGGCCGTCGAGTTCGATCAGGAGCATCGCCCCTGTCCCCTGGGGAAGGCCTATGGTCTTATAGTTTTCGACAGCCCGAATCGTCTCAGCGTCCATGAATTCGAGGGTTCTGGGCACTATGCCTTCTGAGATTATCTGCCTGACAGCGTCTCCGGCCTGCTCAATCCCGCCAAAAAGCGCAAGCAGGGTTATCACATCCTCAGGCAGGGCAAGAGCCTTCAGTCTTATCTTGGTTATAAAGGCAAGCGTCCCTTCAGAGCCGACAAGGAGCCGGGTCAGATCATATCCAACTACACCTTTGGCGGTCCTGACGCCTGTGGTTATGACCCTTCCATCAGGCAGAACTGCCTCAAGGCCGATAACATAATCCCTGGTCACCCCGTATTTCAGCGCGCGGGCGCCGCCTGCATTTTCTGCCACATTTCCGCCTATTGTGCAGAAGTTCATGCTTGAGGGGTCAGGGGGAAAAAACAGGCCATGCCGCTCAAGCTCCCGCTGCAGCCTGCCGTTGATCACACCGGGCTCTGCAAGAACCGTCATATTTTCCCTGTCTATCTCAAGGATCCTGTTCATCCGCTCGGCGCTCAGGACAATAGCGCCCTCTGCAGGGATCGAGCCGCCGGTCATGCCTGAGCCGGCTCCACGGGGGATGACCGCAATATTCTTTTCGTCTGCATACTGCATTACTTTGACAACATCAGAGACGTCCTCTGCCCAGACAACTGCACCGGGAGATGCCTCAAGGCCAGAGGCATCAAAGCCATAGCAGATCAGGTCTGCAGGCGCCAGGGACACCTTTCCGGGAAGGAGTTCTGAAAGGTCATTCATGATGGAAAATACTGATGAGCTGTTCGAGCGCTTTTTTGTCCTCTTCAGACATCTTCTCAAAATGCATCGCAACTTCGTAAACAGGCAGGCCGTCTTCGTCTACCTGCGGAAGCCTTATCAGGCTGGCCCTGATGATGGTTCCCCTGAGATTTACAGAAATATTGTTTTTTTCTATCTTTATTCTGTACGGACAATTCATCTCGACACGCTTTGCGCAGTTGAATCTGATTCCGGTCAAGCTTATATCCTTGATCTCAAGGCTCTGTACAAGGACTATTTTACCGCCTATCTGCCCGTTTACCTCAACCCGCAAAGCAGCCCTGTTATCCATCTCAGACCTCCGCAAACTGCATGGAGATGACCTTCGAGACGCCGGCCTCCTCCATGGTGATACCGTAAAGATGCTGGGCAACGCCCATAGTAGTCCTGTTATGCGTCACAACAATAAACTGGGTCTCCTGCGAAAGACCCTGAAGCATCCTTGCATACCTTTCAGTGTTGGACTCATCAAGAGGCGCATCTGCCTCGTCAAGGATGCAAAGAGGCGTAGGCTTGATAAGGAAGCTCGCAAACTGAAGCGACAGGGCTGTCAGGGCCTGCTCGCCCCCTGAAAGAAGGTGTATGTTCTGCACCCGCTTTCCCGGAGGCTGCGCTATGATCTCAATGCCTGTCTCAAGTATATTGCCTTCATCCGTAAGCAGAAGATCTGCGCGGCCGCCGCCAAAGAGTGTTGTAAAGACCTCTCCGAATTTCGTCCTGAGAGCCTCGTAGGCATCTCTCAGCTTTTTCCTTGTGGTGCTGTTTATCTTTGTTATCGCCTCTTCAAGTTCCGAAATAGACTTGTTCAGGTCTTCCTGCTGCTTTGTCATGAACTCGTACCGCGTGCGAAGCTCCTCATACTCATCAAGGGTTCCAAGGTTCACAGGCCCTATATCCTGGATCTTTATCCTCAGTTCAGCCGCCTTCTCCTCTTCTTCAGGAGTCAGTCCAACCAGTTGCACCTGACTGATATCTTCCCCGTAATTGGTCATGATATTTTCGGATATATTTTCGAGCCTCATCTTACGCTCTGCCCGCAGCACATCCAGCTCAGCTTTTCTTGATGATGTCAAAGAGGCATTCTGTCTAAGCGACTTCAGTTCCTGGTCAACAGCAAACAGCTCTTCATTTTCAAGGGCAATCTCTTCCTTGCGCCCGGCAATCTCCCGGCCAAGACGGTCGGCATCGCTAACCCGTATCCTGAGTCTTTGCTCATGTTCACTGATCCCGGCCTTTCTCTGGGATATCCTCTCCTGGTTTGAGGCTATCTCATTGCGGACCTCTTCCTTCTTCCTGCCCAGCGCTTCCTGAGTGCTGACAGATGTCTCGATCTCGTTTCTGACAGACTCAAGTTTTTCGCGGTTTGCTGCGGTCTGCATCCTGAGTTCAGTCACCTCAGCCCTGAAGATCTCTATCTCCTCTTTCTTGTGATGTATGCCTTCCTGAAGCCCCTGCATCTGCTGCTCCATGATCAGTTTCTCTTGTTCCTGCCTGCAGGCCTCAGCCTCGGCACGGGATATAAACCCTCTAAGGGATTCCTTTTCCCGAATGATCTGCTCCAGCTCTATACGTAGATAGGAAAGCTTTTTGTTGATCCGCTCTTTGTCTGCAATATAGGTCTCAACCGTCATGCGTGCAAGCGAAATCTCCTTTTCAAAGCTGTGAAGCGCATTTTCGACTGACCTGATCTCTTCTTCTTTCTGCTGTATGGATGCCTGAACAAGCTGCTGTTCTCTGTTCATGGCCTCTATGGCCGCCTTCTTTTCCGCAAGCTGCTGATCGAGTTCCCGTATCTCGCGTTTTCTGCGGAATATGCCCCGCTCGCCTCCAACGATGACAGCGCCTGAGGGCTCTATCACTTCACCCGAAACCGTAACCAGAAGGAACTGGTCTGTGCGCTGCCTCAACTCAAGCGCAGACTTCACATCCTGCATCACTATTATGTTGCCGAGAAGGTTCTCGGCCACCCTGCTGTAGCCTTCCTTGATTCTTGCCATGTCCAGCGCCCTGCCTACAATGCCTGGCAGGCTCTCAGCCGGAAGGTTTATGCGGGGCGGAGATATGGTGATAAATGCTGCCTTGTCAAGGGATTTGCCCTTGAGGTCTTCAATCGCATTTTCGATATCTTCAGAGGCCTCAACAACGAATGAATCCGCCTTTTCAGCAAGCGCGCTCTCTATCGCCTTTTCATATTCTGCCCGCACCTCAAAGACGTCTGAGACAGAAGCAAGAAGCCTCACATTGCCGCTTGAGGCGAGCAGCTCTCTTGTCGGCTTATCGAGCACGATCTCCTTAAGCGAATCAAGCCGGGAAGCAAGGGAGGCAAACTCTTCTCGCGCCCCTGCAAGGTCCCTGGAGATGCTCTCGAGCCTTGCCTTCTGCGAGGCGAGCTCCTGGCCGACAATTTCCCGCTTTTCTTTCAGCATAAGGGCCTCGTTGTTTCTGCCGAGGATCTCAGACTCTGCTCCTGCTATGGCCGATTCCACCTCAGCAATCACCTTTCTGGACTCTTCTGCGTCATTGACTGCAAGCGTCTCTTTTTTCTCAAGGGAATCAAGCGAGATCTGATGTCTGGACTTCTCGTTTCGGGTTCTGCTGATCTGCTCTGATATGCCAAAGATCTGGCGCCTCTTGTCCTCTATTGAATCTTCCTTGTCTGTCAACTCCTGTTCAATAGCCCTGAATGCCTCGGTCTTTTCCCTGAGAACTGCAACGGCAGCCTCGATCTCCTCTGAAATGCGGGAGGCGCTGCCCTCAAGCTCGCTGTAACGGGCAGTCAATGCAGCTATGCGCTCCAGGATCTCCTCTGCCTGCTGAAGGAGCCTTGAATGGAATTCTTCATAATTAATGATATCCTGGCTTACAGAGATCAGCCGGTTGATCTCCGCGATATCCCGCTCGACCGTCTGAAACTCCCTCTGTACGGCATCGAGGGACTTCTCTTTTTCTACAAGATTGATCCTTCTCGTCTCTGTCCTGTTTTCGATCTCTGTTATGCCTGCGCCCAGGACTGCTTCCTTTTCTTTAAGCAGGCCGTATTCTTCGGTTATGGCAGACAGGGAATCTGTTATCTGCTGGTATTCCCTGCGGGCGATCTTCAATTCGATCTCGTTCAGTTCTGCCCTCAGCCTCTTGTACCGCTCGGCCTTTTTTGCGAGCCGGTCAAGGATATTGATCTGTTTCTTCACCTCTGAAACAATGTCATTAATTCTCGACAAATTAAGGCGGGAGGATTCGAGCTTCGACAGCGCCTCCGCCTTCCTGACCTTGTATTTCATCACACCGGCAACTTCCTCGATGATGAAGCGCCTCTCAAGGGGCTTGGAGTTCAGGATTGCGCTGATTCTTCCCTGCTCCAGAATTGAATAGCTCTTGAAGTCAAGACCGGTGTCAAGAAAAAGATCCTTGATATCTTTCAGCCTGCATGCCTGCTTGTTGATAAGGTATTCGCTCTCGCCCGAGCGATAGAGCCTGCGGGAGACAGAGACCAGTTCCTTCGGACTTCCGCCATTGTCAGAAGGGCCTACACTGCTTAAGCCTGAAAATATCAGGGTCACCTCTGACATGCCCTTCTGCTTCTTTGAAGAAGAGCCGCTGAATATCACCTCTTCCATCTTCTCGCCCCTTAGGCTCTTGGCGCTCTGCTCGCCCAGAACCCACCTGAAGGCATCAACTATATTGCTCTTGCCGCAGCCGTTTGGGCCGACAATACAGGTTATGCCCGGGTGCAGGCTGAAGACGGTCTTGTCAGCAAAGGATTTGAAGCCTATGAGTTCGATTTTTTCGATGCGCATGTTTGTATTGTTTATAAAAAGAGATGTCAGCAGCCTGCTGTTTCAGGCTTGTTAGTATACCTTATATGAAAATTGACTGACAAGCAATTTGCAGCGCAAAAAACAGGGTTGCTTAATTGACGGAAAAACCTTTACTATCAAGCATCGGGAGTGCATAGGGTTCTGGTGTCCCTCCTGGACTTCAAATCCAGTGTTGCCTGCCAAAAGCGGGCAGGGTGGGTTCGATTCCCACACGCTCCCGCCATTTTGCTTTTACTTTAATATCAAGATGTTAAGGGGCTATCCTAATATATTGGCCATTTTGACACTCAAAAAAACTCGCGAGTGGATGTATTTACATTAGATTTTATGATTGAAGCTTTTGCACGTAAGGAGGGTATAGATGGCATTGATAAACTTTCTCAGTTTTACACGCCGACAAGTCGTCAGAGAGACCTCATTGAAAAAGCTGCAGCTTCTAAGGGGTCATTTGAAAAGGGATGGGCTCACACATTCGTTGCGGACAAGTTTGGAGAGGCGTGACTCACTGGCGGAAGTTAGAAGATCGTGTCCGGCGGGGCGTCGGCAATCCGTGCCCCTTATTGCTTATTGGAATTCCGGCAAATGTTGTTATAGTCTAATAGAATTCTGCATATTGGGATGGCACGACCATGACAAAGATTATTAGCATCACTGAGCTCAATCCGACAGAGGACTTGATAGCGAAAGCAAAAGGTCCTTACGCCACAATTCTCGCTGACCCTCCTTGGCAATTTCAGAATAGAACAGGGAAAATGGCACCTGAGCATAAGCGGCTGCTACGGTATCCCACCATGGAACTGAAAGAAATATTGGAACTGCCGGTTTCCAAGCTTGCCGCTGCTAAATCCCATCTCTATTTGTGGGTGCCAAATGCATTGCTGCAGGAAGGGCTTAGAGTAATGGAGGCTTGGGGCTTCACTTACAAGTCAAATTTGGTGTGGTATAAAATCAGAAAGGATGGGGGGCCAGATGGCCGCGGCGTTGGGTTCTATTTCCGAAACGTTACGGAACTGCTTCTTTTCGGAGTAAGAGGCAGCTTGCGAACCCTTAACCCTGGACGGACACAAGTGAATTTGCTTTCTACTCGTAAACGTGAGCATTCCAGAAAGCCTGATGAAATATATGATCTAATAGAGTCGTGTTCGCCTGGGCCGTACCTTGAACTTTTTGCTCGATTTAGTCGGCCTGGTTGGCACCAGTGGGGTAATGAAAACGTAGAAAAGAATTCTTTATACGGTGTGGCCATGCGAAATGGTCATCTTGATGCGCAATTGAGACTTATGGAAAGCCCAAGAGGCTATGGGAGAAAAGCAAGATAGATATTTTTGAAGTTTACCTTGTATAGCGGTGGCCCAAGTTATTCGGATATCTGGAAGATCTCTTATAATGATAAACTGTTCTGCCTTATGCTGCTGCCTGATCTTAGGGCAGTGTGTCCCAGCCCCATACATGATGCTTCCTTACGGCATTTTTATATCATAGGCCTTGATCTTGCGGTGAAGATTGCTACGTTCAACATCAAGCAGTTCTGCGGTCTTCGAGACATTCCAGGAATTCTCTTCAAGTTTTCTGATGATAAAATCCTTTTCAAAGGCGTCCCGCGCATCTTTCAGCACAGTCAATGAAAAATAATCGGAACGCTCTGTATCAACTCCAATAATATCAACCTTGCTGATCGTCCTTGATGGTGTCATTATGACGAGTCTCTCGATCACATTCTTCAACTCGCGGACATTTCCGGGCCAGGCGTAACTGCGGAGCGCCCTGAGCGCCTCAGGAGAGACATTTTTTTTCTGCTGCCCGTACTCTGCGGCAAAGATATCCAGAAAATAATCAACAAGCTCGGGGATATCCTCTATACGCTCCCTGAGCGGCGGAATCCGGATAGGTATCACGTTAAGCCGGAAAAAAAGATCTTCCCTGAATGTGCCTTTCTTCACCTCTTCTGCAAGATCCTTGTTTGTTGCTGATATGCTCCTCACATCAACCTTAAGATTCTTGCTTCCTCCTACGCGCTGAAACTCCTGGGTCTCGATCACCCTGAGGACCTTTGCCTGCGTCTGGAGCGACATATCGCCAATCTCATCGAGAAAAAGGGTGCCCTTGTCGGCAAGCTCGAATTTGCCTTTTTTCCTCTCAAATGCGCCGGTAAAAGAGCCCTTTTCATGCCCGAAGAGTTCGCTTTCGATCAGTTCCTGGGGAATGGCAGCGCAGTTGACCTCCACAAAGGGTCCATTATGCCTTGGGCTGTGCTGATGCAGAAGGTGCGCAACAAGTTCCTTTCCGGAGCCGCTCTCTCCAAGTATAAGCACCCTGCCATTGCTTGCACCTGCCATCTGCAGTTGCGCTGTCACCTGTTTTATCCTGGGAGAATTGCCGACAAGCCTCCATTTTCTCGAAAAGCTCTCCCTCAGCGCCCTGTTTTCGATCTCAAGAGTCTTCTTTTCAAGCGCACGCTGCACAGTCAGAAGGACCTTGTCAAGAGACAGGGGTTTTTCGAGCAGGTCGTATGCGCCGATGCGTGTTGCCTTTATTGCATTTTCTATGTTTGCATGGCCGGAGATCATAATTACCGGCAGATCAGGATATACTGCCTTGAGTTCCTGCAGCGTCTGGATGCCGTCCATGCCTTCCATCCATATATCCAGCAGCACAAGATCCGGGGCCGTCTCCTTTGCAATACTGACCGCCTCCTCGCCTGAGGATGCAGTAACAGCATCATATTCGTCCTCAAGGATCTGGGTAAGGCTTTCCCTGATGCCTTCTTCGTCATCAACGATCATTACAACTGCTTTTGCCATTTAGCCTTCCCTTATCGGCAGTTCTATGCTGAAGATTGTTCCGTGAGGATTGTTGTCTCTCACCCTTATGTAGCCTCTGTGTTCGGTCACAACCCTGCTTGCAATCGCAAGGCCCAGTCCTGTTCCGTCCTTCCTCGTAGAAAAATAGGGCAGGAAAAGCTTTTCCCTGTCCTGTTCAGGAATACCCGGCCCATCGTCAGCAATATCAAGATATGCCATGTTGGAGGAGGCATCCTGATGTATCATTATATCTATCCTCCCCTGATTATGCATTGCCTGGATCGCATTATCCACAATATTGATAATGACCCTCTTGAACTGCTCGGCATCAATCTCTATAAGCCTTTCTGTGCCCTCCACGGAAAGGTGCATCTCAATGCCGTCGTAGTCCCTGTAAAGCAGCATCACGCTCTCTATGATCGAAGACATCCTTGCAGGCACCTTGCAGATCTCCGGCATCTTGCCAAAGCGGGAAAACTCATCCACAAGCCTCTTGAGGCTCTCTACCTCTCTGATGATGGTCTTTGTCGAACGCTCAAAGACCTTGCCGAAATCTTCGTCTCTATTCTGCCACTTCTTTACCATATGGTCAGTTGAAAGCTTTATCGGGGTAAGAGGGTTCTTGATCTCATGCGCTATCCTCCTGGCCACCTCCTGCCAGGCCAGGGCCCTCTGTGCCCTCGCAACCTCTGTCAGGTCATTAAAGACCACTAGTGTTCCGGTAAAGGTCCCGGCATCCCTCATACCCGTGATAAAGATCCTGAGCAGTATGCTTTTCTCCCTGACCATGATCCGGATCTCTTTTTCGATGCCTTTGAAATCCTTGATAATAATACTGCTGACTGTTTCTCTCAGTTCATCCGAACCTATAAGGGCAAGGAGCGCTCTATAGTTTCTGTTTACCACCTCTTCAGGGGTTATATCCAGTATCCTGCAGGCTGCATGGTTTATTAGAAGGATATTGCCCTCAGTATCAAGGGATATGACTCCTGAGTTCACACTTTCGAGGATCTTCTCTATGACAAGCCTTCTTCTGTCGGATACCTGGGAGGCATGCTGAAGAGACTCCTTGTTCTCTTTCAAATCCTTCACCATATTATTAAAAGAGCTCACAAGAAGGCCGATCTCGTCATCCCTGACCATAGTGACCGACATATCGAGATTGCCCTTTGCAACCTCTGCGGTTGCCTGGGCAAGGGCCTGAATGGGGTCTGTGATGCCGCGCGAAATTCTGAGCGCTATCCAGAGCGCCATAAAGACCATCAGAAGGGTTGAGAAGCCGAGGATAAGGAGATAATTCGTCTTTACAGGCATCTTCCATGATTCAAGGACAAGATAATTCCTGTAAGCATCCTGGATCATTCCCGCGTTTCTGGTTAGGCCTCTGTCCATTACAGACTCCACAACCACAACGCCTTCCCGGGGCCTCAGTCTGTTTAGAGGCGCCACAGCGCGGACAATGTCACCTGCTGAAGCAGAAATCACCTCTACATCATCTTTGCCCTCAAACCCTGTTTTTATCACCTCTGATGCATTATCAGGAATCGCATTCAGGGTGTATACCTTCAGGTCATCAGGCAGGGCCTTGCCTGAAGCTGCAGCCCTCGCAAAGATAAGGGCCTGGCGCCGCTGCATCTCATAAGCAGACTTGGCAACTTCAACTGCAAGGTCCAGGGGCTGCCGTATCTGGGGATCGAACCATCTGTCGAGGTATCTCGTCACAACACCGCTTGAGACGACAAAGAGAAACGCTGACGGGATAAGTGTCATCACAACAAGAACCACTACAAATCTTGTCTTGAGTTTATATCCGAGCATCTTATGCCTTCGCTCAAGAAAGAGCCTGAACAAACTCTTTCCGACAAAGAAGATCAGGGTCATCATGGCAACAAGGTTAAGGTTAAAGAAGACAATAAGGAGAACCTTCGCAAGGAAAGAGACATCTTTCTGTCCCAAATAATGGATTTCTATTGCAAAGACCGCAATTATGAAGACTGTTATGAGCGTGATAAAGAGTTGAAACCTGATCTTCTTCACGGCTGGCCCTCAACCTTGAAGACAGCCGAGTCCCTCACAATCCTGAACTCGTTTTCGGAAACAAAGATAAACAGGTATCCGATGACCGGAGGGAATTTTCTGATCTTCGACTCTACGGTAATCCTAACAAAATACTGACCGGGCTCAAGTTCCCGGATATTGGCAAGCTTCAGATCCCTGAATACGACAACCCAGTCCATCATAGACTCAAATGATTTGAACCTCTTTTCGATAAGCAGGCTGCCGTCGCTTGAGGTTGCCACATATTCTTTCTTTATGGGATCCACCTTCAGGGTCTTGACATAGGCACTGCCGAGCACAAACTCATCAGGCCATATCTTCCATATCCTGAAGAGGTCAACATAAAACCTGAACTCTTTATCCAGCCCCCCTCTGACCGCATCCAGATATTTTTCCTGCAGGTTGACGCTGAAGGAGACAAAGATGTCATTATTGACCAGTTTCACCTCAGGCCCTGCGACAGTCTGGCTTTCTGCTGCAGAGTGGCAAAACAGGACCGTCACAAAAAGAAGAATACGGAAAATACGAAACATATTGGCTTGACATCTCCTGAAAAATATTTCCATTATAGCATAACCGTTTAATTCCAATAGGGTTCCGGGCTATGGAAAGGGGTTCATTGGGCTATGGTCAGGCGCATCTTGTCGGCAGTGCCACTATATTGTTAGGAGTGAAGCATACGCATGAATCTAAATAGGCTTAAATACGACTCAAACGGCCTTATCCCTGTTATTGTTCAGGATGCCGGGGACAACGAGGTTCTGATGATGGCATACATGAACACTGAATCCCTTGAAAAGACCATTCAGACAGGGTACACGCATTTCTGGTCAAGATCTCGCAAGAAGTTCTGGAAGAAAGGTGAATCATCCGGCCATGTGCAGGAAGTGATGCAGATACTGCATGACTGTGACAGGGATACTCTTCTCATCAGGGTGCAGCAAAGGGGGCCTGGAGCATGCCACACAGGCCACAGGTCATGCTTTTATACTGACATCAACGGCAGCGAAGTCTCGGAAAAGGTATTTTCGGCAGAAGACGTATACGGCAAAAGATGATATATTGAGAGAACTCTAATGATTGATCAAGAAGGAGAGGCCTTATGAATGACTGTCTTTTCTGTAAAATAGTGGAGAAGAAGATTCCGGCCAAAATCATCTATGAAGACGACCGTGCTGTTGCCTTTGAAGATATCATGCCCCAGGCGCCGGTGCATACGCTTGTAATCCCAAAGAGGCATATTCCGACGATCCTCGATACAACGCCTGAGGATCATGGGCTTGTAGGCCATCTGTTGAAGGTAGCGGCGAACATCGCAAAAGAGAAAGGGATCGCTGAAAAAGGCTTTCGTCTTGTCATGAACACCAATGCCGACGCAGGCCAGACGGTCTTTCATATCCATCTGCATATCCTGGGCGGCAGGGCCATGCAGTGGCCTCCAGGATGATACGGACCGGGGTCATTTCTTCTTTGGCTTTCTCCGGCCCTTTCCCTGTGGCTCAACCCCGAACCGTTGGTCATTCATCTGTATTGCCTCGACAATATCTGAGGCCGCAGCCTCAAAATCTTCCGAGTTCTCAGGCAGATACAGCCATTTCTTGAGCACCGGATGCTGCCTTGCAGTCGTGAAGTCCCTGATGATAGATGCATGGAATTCATGATCAGTAGGAATAAGAAGTCCGTTCCAGGGTTCTTCCCCTGAGGCCAGTGCAAGCACCAGCCGTCCATGGAGGTAACAGGCCTGGCAGCCAAACATAGGCCTCTGTACATAGCTCGGTTCTTCCATGAGAGGTTCTATGACCCATAGAAGAGGATTCAGCTTCTTTTTATTCTTCCCGCTTCTGGACTTCATACGAAATGATACAGTATCGGCTGCTGCTTCGGCAAAATCCTGCAGGAAAGTTATACTTCTCATGTGTCTGCCTTTAGGGGAAGCTTATGCCTCGGCATGTGAGCGCGGGATAACGTTTCATTTCATAAGTCCGGGCATGCCAGTGGATAATGCATTTATCGAGAGTATTAACGGGAGGCTACGGTATGAATGCCGCAACGTAAACGTGTTTCATTCGATTGAAGATGCCAGGGAGAAACTGGAAGCCTGGAGGATAGACTATTATACGGAAAGACCGCATGGTTCACTTGGAGACTTAACACCGCATGAGTATGCGGAAAGATTCAGGAATGTTGCGATTGAAGGCAAAATCTCCAACCTGCAGGCGGCATAGTTTTCGTGGGGCGGTCAAATGTTTGAGTTTCCAACTATTGACTGGCACATTAGCCGGGGGCCTTCCACGGCATGGAGCATCTGTCAGGCCTATAAGTGCTCTCTTTTTGGTGGAAAAATTCCATTCGCTTCAAGTATATTATTTCATTGACTTTTTTGGGATAATTCATATAATTTAAGCAAATATTGAAGGGAGGTATTTATGCCCAGAGATAAGTCTGCAATTGATGAAGAAGGAAAAAGGGAGACTTCAATTGTAGAAGGATGGACAACGGTCATCACTAAGGAGTATCGGGTGGGTGAACTCAATGACCGTGAAAAGGCACAATTCGACAGAGCTCGTTTTTCGGATGAGCAAGCCAGCAGAAATAGTTTTGTTTTAGGAGGAGAAATCAATAGGAGATTTTGAAGCTCCTCACAATTAGAAGATAAAAAACCGACCTTAAAAGGTCGGTTTTTTTTATACGGAGAAAATGATTAGAAATCCACGTATACGACCTGTTGGAAAAGGTTATTCATTTTTTGAATTTATAAATGAATTCTGCCTTGAAGAATGTAACAGCCTATCAGTCAACAGAGCTTTGCATAGACTAACCACTCTCATGCGGAAAATGGATGTTCATTCCTGTGTGATTGAAGATTTGTCGTCTTCTTACTCAGATATCAGCGATGAATGTTCAGCCCTCAAGACTTTTTATGGACAAGAAATAGAACTTATTGCGTACAGGATTACCTTTATAGCAGAAGAAATCACTTCTCTGAGTCAACTCCCTTCCGTGAAAGCCGATAATTTTCTGTCAAGTGCAATTATTATTAATTTTACAAATCCTGCAACTGGGAATTGGAAATCATATCTTTTCAGTGCTATCGTTGCACTTCCAAGAATTAATAATCACGAAAAATTTGGCACGATTCCATTGATGAACAACTACGTTCATATTTTTAAAACATTCCCCTGTGAAGTAAGCATGTCCGATAGCGATATGTATAGATTTCAGATTTCGGGTACTTTCTTCTGCCAGCAAAATTCAGTTACATCAGTCTGTGCTCATGCGACCCTGTGCATGACAATCAACAACATGAATCTTCCCTCTGTTGGCATTATTTCCCCTGAACATATTAACAAAATTATCGGCATTGACCATAATGCTGTTCGTTTTGGGAAACACCCCAGCAAAGAAGGCCTCTCAAAAGAAGAAATCCTTAAAGTCCTGGAACAATATGGTTTAGCCATCACATGGACGGATTTCTTCGAAAATCCAAATGTAGAATATAACGATTATATTTATAGATACCTTGAAAGCCGCTGCCCTGTTTTGCTTGTTTTCTCAACTTCAGGGACAACGTCTCATATTGTGCCAGTCTTAGGACACACCCTTAATTCTGATATGTGGCGACCCGAAGCTGCCCCTGCATATTCAAATCAGGGTAGCCGATTAAATTATCAACCAGCGTCTGCTTGGACAGACCATTTCATAATTCACGATGATAATTTTGGAATGTATTTTTGTCTGCCTGTTGATGCGCTAAAACGGGTAACTCTCCCCAAGTATGACCCATCATTTAGGGCTATTTTTGCTGTCGTAGTAATACCATCTGGGGTTACTACTCCAGCATGGGAGGCAGAGTGGGCAAGTGTCGTTATTGTCAAAGATATTCTTGGGCGTTTTAAAGCAGCCAACATTTCTTTGGACAGGTGGTCAGAAAGAATTATCTCATCTGACTCTGCAGGGAGACCTATTGTAGTCAGAACTTTCCTATTAAAAAAGGAAGACTATATCAAAAGCCTTAATGAAAAAGATTTTAACGGCAACACTTTTTCAGCGGATGATATTAGAATTCTGACAGAAAGTTTGCCATCACGATTTTGGTTATCAGAAATAACACTTCCAGATTTATATGCCGCCAATAAATCAAAAATAATTGACTTTTTCTATGACTGTGAACTCCCAGATCTCTCAAACACTGATGATATTTTTAGCAGATGGTTACAGGTAAGATTTCCATATGTGGCATTGAAGAAAGATACAAATGGCAAACCAATTATTTTGCCTTTATCAGTGCAAGGGCATTATCCCTTATTACGCCTTGATACTACGCAGGATTTATTGGACTGGTGAGTATGGGTTAAATTCATTATCTGCATTCTTCACACTCCACACTGTACTGTTTTACACTCTACAGTCCATTCCCGACTATTGAATACAGAAGGCATCTCCGCTGGTAAGCCAAGGAACTATCAAATAGAAGCTCTCTTCAAGATTGCATGCACTGAAGGAGTTAATGGTGCCGAAGGCGGGACTCGAACCCGCATGGATCTCTCCACACGCCCCTCAAACGTGCGTGTCTACCAGTTCCACCACTTCGGCAGGTAAGGAAGAATATACACCATATGGGGCCCTGTTTTCAAGGGAAGGCATCAGCAATGCCTATCGCTGCGCTCAGGCGCCCTTATCCTGTCAGGCGCTCAGGATGTTTGCCTTGTTCAGCGAGCGGATAAAATTCTCCACAATAAAGGGATTAAAATCCTTTCCTGAAGAATCGTTCAGAAGACCTACAATCACCGGCAGATCAAGGGACTTCCTGTACGGACGGTCTGTCCTGAGGGCATCAAAAAAATCGGCCACTGCTATGATCTGGCTTATAATATGCTGGCTTCTGCCTTTTCTTTTTGTTCCCGGATATCCCTGACCATTGAACTTCATATGGTGCTCATAGGCAGCGATAAGGGCATATTTGGGAATATCAGGGAGTGTGGCAAGGTACATGGCTCCGTATGCCGGATGCTTCTTCATCTCTGTCCACTCCTCTTCACTCAGTTTCCCCTCCTTTTCAAGGACATTGCCTGAGACAAACATCTTGCCGATGTCATGCAGCAGGCCTGCCATGCCTATATCATGAAGCAGGTCATGCTTTACGCCAAGGGCTTCTGCCTGAAAGATAGACAGCACTGCCACATTTGTATTGTGCGCATACGTATATTCATTGTGCGATTTGATCGGACTTACAACCTTCAGCACATTAGCCTCCTGCCTGAGCGTTGAGATAAAACTGACCACCACATCCTCAAGCCCAACCATATCAAGACGTTTGAACCTCGAAACACCGTCATATATACTCTCCAGTTGCATAAATATTCATGAAAAAGCGTCATTAAACACGCGCAAAAC
>CAYUNK010000047.1:0-21280 GCA_964446125.1 uncultured Nitrospiraceae bacterium
GCTTTGCTCTTTCATTACGCCGACTTTGTTATATGAACAAATTCACCCTGAGGATTCAGGAGGCTCACTTTTCAGCGCCGAACAATTTTGCTACAATATATGAAATTCCATATCAGGAGATATCCCATGAGCAGATTTTTTGTTTTGATTCTTTTTGTTGCGATTTCTGTTGCCGGCTGCCAGCAGAAGGATAATTCAAGTCCGCAGTTTCAGCCGCCTGTAGGCAGCGGTCCAATACAGGGTTTTGACAAGGTAAAGGCGCTTCAGGATGTTGTTGCCAAGGACCCGAATAATATGAACGCATGGATTCAACTCGGCAATATAATGATGGATACAAAACGCTATACAGAGGCGGTTGAGGCATACCAAAAGGCCCTTGCTATGGATCCGACAAATACTGATGTGCGTGTTGATATGGGAACCTGCATGAGAGAATCCGGCAGGCCTGAGATGGGTATAGCAGAGTATAAAAAGGCCCTCGAATACAATCCGAATCATATCAATGCCAACAGAAATCTGGTGGTTGTCCTGATGTACGACCTCAGGGACGGCAAGCAGGCCATGAAGTATTTTGAAAAGTATCTCTCTCTTGTGCCTAATGCCCCGGATGCCGCAGCCCTCAGGGCTGATTTAGACAAACTTACGGGTTCAGCCCAGTAATACATATTCCTGGCATGGCTTTCTCTGCCCCCGCTCGTCCTGAGTGGGGGCAGGGGGCAGTAATCTGCAGGGTTGATTTGAGCGGTTGACCCTTGAAACTTTAGGCCCATATACTTAATCTAAGCCCATGCAGGATAAACTTGCCTCAATCCCCAAAAGGCCCGGTGTTTACCTCTTCAAAGACGCTCAGGGGAAGATACTCTACGTCGGCAAGGCAAGGGCGCTGAAAAACCGCGTAACGAGCTATTTCCAGAAAAAAGCAGGTCTTGACGAGCGCAAGGCTGCAATGATGAAGAGCGTTGCCGATGTTGAGTTTACGATAACCGAAAATGAACTTGAGGCGCTTATCCTTGAGGCAAACCTTATCAAGCAGCATAAACCCCGGTACAATATCCTCCTCAGGGATGACAAGAGCTATCCGTATCTGAAACTGACTCTTCAGGAAAAGTGGCCCAGGCTTGAGGTAGTGCGAAGGATCAGGAAGGATGGAGCGCGATATTTCGGCCCCTATGTTCCGGCAGGCGCAATGTGGGAGACCCTCTCGTTTATCAGAAACCACTACCGCATACCAAACTGCAGATATTCACTCGAAAAGCGCATGAGGCCCTGCATACAGTTTCAGATAGGCAAATGCATCTCTCCCTGCTCAGGCGGGGTAGACCATGCCCGGTATATGCAGATAATCGGCGAGATAGAGCTTCTTCTTGAAGGCAAGAACAGGAAACTGGTCGAGTCCCTTAAGGAGAAGATGCAGCTGCTCTCTGAAGGGATGCGCTTTGAGGAGGCTGCCATAATCAGAGACAGGATAAGGGCGATACAGTCAGTGTCAGAGGCCCAGAAGATGGTCTCGCCTGAATTGGGGGATGCTGATGTGATCGGCTTCTCAAGGCAGGATGATATCGTGGTGTTTAAGCTCTTTTTTATCCGCAATGGCGTGATGATCGGCACAAGGGATTTTGAGCAGAGGCATACTTCCCCTGAAAAAGACGGCTTCCTTTTCAGGAACTTTATTGAGCAGTTCTATGCAGGGGAGATACTGCCGGGTTCAGAGCTGTACTGCTCTGCCATGCCTGAAGACAGGGCCCTGCTTTCCCGGTGGCTCTCGGACAGGAGGGGCTCGAGGGTCAGGATTATGGTACCGGCAAGAGGACTGAAACGCAGGCTTGTCAGCATGGCAGAGGACAATTGCAGAGAAATCATCAGAAGCAGGACTGCAGAGGCCTCCCCTGACGTCTTATCAGATATCGCCGCGCTTCTGAGGCTGAAAAAGGCGCCGGAGACCATAGGCGCCTTTGATATATCAAACATTGCAGGGACGGCGGCAGGGGGAGCCTTTGTCTTCTGGAGGGCAGGCGCATTTGACAGGTCCCTGTACAGAAATATCAGCATGGATGCGGTCAAAGGGCCTGATGACTACGCAATGATGAGGGAGATGATCAGAAGGACGGTCAGGAGTCTGCAAGGCAGAGCCCAGGGGCCTGAAACCGGCACAGGGCAGGCAGATTCAGCGCTGCCGGACCTTATCGTCATTGATGGAGGCAGGGAGCACCTGAATGCAGCAATGGAGGTCTTTTCAGAGCTGAACATATCCGGCCCCTCTGTCATAGGTCTCGCAAAAGACCCTGACAGGGTATTCCTGAAAGACCGTGATCAGCCCATCCTACTTGATAGCAGCAGCCCCGCCTCCCTTCTGCTTGGCAAGATTCGGGACGAGGCGCACAGGTTTGCGATCCGCTATCACCGGAGACAGCGTTCAAAGAGAATGTTCGACTCCAGGCTCGACAGCATCTACGGTCTCGGCAGAAAAAGGCGTTTTGCATTGCTTGAGCGTTTTGGTAGTATAGAGGCAGTCAGGAATGCCTCTGTCGAGGATATCGCCGGACTGAAAGGTTTTACAAGGAAGCTGGCAGAGGATGTCCTGAAGGCGCTTAATCAGGAGAACGCCCAATCTGCTGTCAGACTTCAGGGGTTGGATCTTCCCCGCCCCAAACCCGGGCGAGCGTAGCCTGAATCTTCTTCTCTTCATCCTTGATGGCTGATTCGAGTCTGGCAATCTCTTTCTGGTAGCCTTCGATCTCTGCCACTATCTCCTTCTGCACCTCCAGCGGCGGGAGGGGGATGCGAATCGTCTTCAGAATGGTTATGCTAAGTCCGCTTCGTTCGTTGTCTCCCGTGAGGGCACGAATGTCTTCGTACATAGAGCGAAGTGTCCAATAGATAAACTCAGGTACGGCACGAAGCGGCTTGGTCGGAGTGATCGCGACCAACGACTGGTTGCATGTCGCCTTCATTCGTAGGATTGCAACGGCACCTCGCGTCTTCCCTTGCCCATTCAGCGCGATGAGAACGCTGTTCTCCGGAAGATAGCGGGCGTTCGAGTTCTCGACACCTTTTTCAGTGATCCGTCGCTCGCAATCGCGAATCTCCCCCTTGTGGATATCACCAGACACCAGCCACGGGATGGTCCCCTCTTCATAATACTCCGGCATGTTAGAAGCTGGCGTGCCGCCGGTCATAAAGCTGCAGAACTCGCCAAGGGAGACAATGGGCCACTTTATTAGCAAGAGACGGCCGTTCTCCCGATACCGCTCCCCGCTCAGGTTGTAATCCCCATTTGCCGCGATCTTCTCCTTCTCCACGATCAACAAATTAGGGTAATTGTCTGAATCAAAATCAACTGGATTCCCGCATTCGCGGGAATGACGAAAAGCATGAAGCGCCTTCGCCGTTTCGGGCAGATCATTCTTCTCGATCTCCCTGCGCTGCGCGCCGAGGCTGAATCCGTCGTTCTCGATCTTAAAGAAGGCAATGGTGCCGCTTTTCTTTGCCAGCGACTTGTCGAGGATGAGGATCGAGGTCTTGACGCCGGAGTAAGGATTGAATACACCGGCAGGTAGCGAGACAACCGCAACAAGATACTCCTCAACCAGCATCCTGCGGAGCTGCTTATACGCTGTCTGGCTCTGAAAGATAATCCCCTCGGGCACGATGATGCCTGCCCTGCCATTTGGCGTGAGATGCTCTGCCATGTAATCCACAAAGAGCACTTCGCTCCGCTTTGACTGCACACTGAAACGGTTATGCGGCTTTATGCCGCCCTTTGGCGACATAAAGGGCGGATTGGCAAGGATCACGTCAGCATATTCGTTCCAGCGGTCCTGGCTTGTGAGCGTGTCATATTCATGGATATGCGGGTCTGTAAAGCCGTGCAGGTACAGGTTCACCAGGCTCAGGCGCACCATGTCGGGCGAGATGTCATAGCCCTTGAAGTACCGGGCAAGGCGGCCCTTTTCGTCGGGGGTGAGCAAATCGCCCATGCGCGGCATCAGCCCCTCACCATCCGCTGCGCTCCGCCCTCTCCCATTGGGTGAGGGTTTTGAGGAATTGTTCCTCAAAATATGTTTATAGGCCGAAATCAGGAACCCGGCTGTGCCGCAGGCCGGGTCGAGTATGGACTCGGTCTTCTTCGGGTCAAGGACCTCAACTATGAAGTCTATGATATGGCGCGGGGTGCGGAACTGGCCTGCATCGCCCTGTGAGCCGAGCACAGAGAGCAGATACTCAAAGGCGTCTCCAAGCCGCTCAGAGTGGTCATACGTAAACTCATCAATGATCTTCAGAAAGGCCATGAGGGTCTCAGGGTCGCGGTAGGGCAGATAGGCGTTTTTGAATATGTCGCGGAAAAGCGGCGGGATGCCGGGGTTCTCCGGCATCTTGGTGATTGCCTCGCTGTACAGGTGCAGGGTCTCGTGGCCGCCAAGACCTGAGCGCATCAGCTTTGCCCAGCCGTACCGGGCGTAATCACCTGCAAAGAACTTGCGTTTTCCGCCGAACTCCTCACTCTCTGCATCCATGTCATCCATGAACTTGTAGATCAGGGCGATTGTGATCTGCTCGACCTGGGATTTGGGGTCAGGCACCTTGCCTACGAGGATGTCTCGGGCAGTATCTATACGGCGTTTGGTGTCAGTGTCGAGCATATAATTTATTCTTTCAGTTTCTTTATCGCCGACGCAGATCGGTGTGAATGCGGTAGTTGAGTTTGGAAAGAGTGCGATTCAGGTTCCAGGCGAGTGACAGGCGACGATTTTCATCTTCCTTTAGACGCTGGAATTCCTTAATGAGGTATATCTTGAATTCCGGACTAATCCACATGCCGAATTCAAAAGCGATATCCTTATGTGCATAGGTGCCCCCGTATCTTCCGACGGTGGCTTTCAGGCCTATGGCATGAGTCTTATTAACCCACTCCTTAACACTTATCTTGTAGCTGTTGAGTCCTGCTTGATTTCTAATTGTGGCGAATTCGCCATAATTAAAGTCGGGGTTGTAGACGCTCTCCCATATGCCAAGAAACTCAACCGTGTTGCGGTTTCTCAGCCAGTCCGAGATGAAGAAATCGCCATCTTTCGCTTTCAACATATCCGTCAGGGAAATATAGTCTCCCTGTTGGTGAGACATGACCGCTATCTCTGTTCCCTGAACTGCTATGATTGATTTTTTAGTCTTGCTCATTAATCCTCCTATGCAGCAAACTGGTTCAAGGGAACATAGTCCTTGACGTATTCAGGAATAAGTGTGCGGTACTTTGGCGGCACGGCCTTGAAATCACGAGATGAAAAGACCGGATTGGTGGCCAGACCGGTAAAATCCTTGTTCTCGATGATATGCCGAACATACCCGTCAGTAACGTAGGCTTTGAAATAGGTCTTGATGGCCGGGATAGCCGCAGCCTCTTCCGGTTTATAGTCGGCCACAAATTTCGCAAATTCCTCTTCTAACAGTTCATCTTTAGATTTGAAGTGCGGGATGAGGCCGAAGATTTTTTCGAGAATCTCACGCAGGGTCAGGCGCCGATCCACTGCTGCGGCCTTGCGCAGCTTGTCGAGGTTGTAATACTCCTCGGGTTTATCGAAGACCTCCCGGTTGACGTAGTCAATGACGCGATCCCATTGGCCTGACTCAACAGCTTTCGCGATAGTTTCATTCTCGCGCACAGTGTCCTCGAATCTCTCGAAGAACATGCGGTCGATCTTCATCCCGGCACTGCCGATGGTCTCTTCCTTGATCATCGAGAGTATGTCGGAGCCCATATGCTCGTAGGCGCCGCCAACCATCACAGGTCCGTCTCCGCCAGTCGTCTCGCCACCCCGACCCTTCGGACGAGGCAGCTTCAACACCTCGTCATAATTGTAATCCTCCTCGAAATATTCGCAGTTGGCGAAGAAATCAAAGAGTTTGAATGCTTTTTTCTGCGGTTCCTTCACACTGTCTTTGATGTTGTCGTCAAAAAGGAGTTCGAGGAAGTTATGCCTGCGGGTGCCCCGGCCCTTGATCTGGATGAAGTCAGTCGGTGAAAAGATCGGTCGAAACAGCCCGAGATTCAGGATGTCAGTGCAGTCGTATCCTGTGGTCATCATGCCGACAGTTACGCAGATACGGGCCTTGCTGGTCTTGTAAGCAGGCAGGAAGTTGGCCGAACCTAACAGGTTGTTGTTGCTGAAGTTGACGGTGAACTGCTGGGCATCGGGAATCTGAGAGGTGACCTGCACTGCAAAGTCGGACTGGTATCTTCCGGGAAACATGAGGTCTGCCATCTGATTGAGTATCTGCGTCAGCTTGGCAGCGTGGTTCTGACTTACCGCAAAGATAATGGACTTGCCTATTTCCCCGCTGATCGGATCGCGCAAGGTATTTTCCAAAAAGGTCTTGCAGAAGAGCTGGTTGGTAGCATCAGCGAAGAAGCGTTTCTCAAACTCTCGCTGCTTAAAGGCCTCCTGCTGGTCTTCGCCTGCATCGTCGGTAAAGGTGACAACAAAGCCCTCTTCTGAGAGCAGTTCGGTGGTGACCTCAGTGCGGGCATCCACTACAGTCGGGTTGATCAGATAGCCATCTTTCACCCCGTCCAGCAGGGAATAGCGATATGTGGGCTGGCTGTTTTCGCAGCCAAAGGTGCGGTACGTGTCCAGCAACAGACGGCGCTCAGCCTCGCGAGGGTCTCTTGTGGCAGGATTAGCTTTGTCGAACCTGCGAAGGTAGTCGCGTGGCGTGGCAGTGAGTCCCAGTTTGTACCCGATAAAGTAGTCAAAAACTGCGCGGGCGTTGCCGCCAATGGAGCGGTGCGCTTCATCGGAGATGACCAGGTCAAAGTCAGTAGGTGAAAAGAGCCGCTGGTATTTATTGTTGACGAGCAGAGACTGCACTGTCGTGACCACAATCTCGGCCCGTTGCCATTCATCCCGGGTCTCCTTGTAGATGACCGTCTGGAAATCAGCAGACAGCACAGCAGTAAAAGCCTTCTTGGCCTGATCCTCCAATTCGAGCCGATCAACCAAAAACAGGACACGCCGGGCATTGCCGGAACGGAGAAATAGTTTGATGACAGCCGCGGCAATAAGGGTCTTGCCGGTGCCTGTGGCCATCTCAAAAAGAAATCGGTCTTTGCCTTCCTTGACGACCTGTTGGAGAGTGCGGATAGCTTTCAACTGATACGGCCTCAGAAATCTGAGCTTGTTGGCTAGTATGAAGCCGGGGCGTTCCGCCTCGTTTCGCCATGCTGCTTCGGAACGGTAGTTAGGACGCTGGGTAAGAACGATGTAGTCGTCAGTGACCTTCTCTTCGATGAGGCGCTGAGGGTTTGGTGTTACCTGTTTGAATCCGCTGACCGAGTCGGGCGTTGGGAAGGTAGTGATTATGTAAGGGTTGCCGCGCTCCAGGTCCCAGAAGTAGTGCAGGTTGCCGTTGGAGAGGATCACGAAGCGGCAGTTCTGCGACTTGGCATATTTGCGGGCCTGCTCCTTGCCTACAAGCGGGTTCTTGTCCTCGGACTTGGCCTCAAGGACAATGAGCGGAAAACCGCGGCCATCGAGCAGGAGAAAATCTATAAAACCCCTGGAGGCCTTCTCGAAATTATTGCCAAGACCATCGAGGTCTGTCTTCTTTATCGTGACGCCCGGCTCAAGCCGTATGTTGGCGGGAGAGCTTCCATCGGCAAAAAAACGCCAGCCTGCTGTCTCGAGCAGTCTGTTGATCTTTATACGGGCTGTGGCTTCTTTATCTGACATAGGGATTTATATGTCGCCTGTATTGTAAAGACAGCATGCTCATTGACCCTCCTCTGCATGATTGAATAATGCAATCCTGTGTTCCCATCAGCCGCACAATAACCGTCCCGGCTGCCCTTAAACCCCATTCATTATACATGAATATCCGATCCATTATGGCCGACATTTCCCCTGGGTCTCAGCTTTCTGGCCGGTTTATCTTCAGCCCCTGCCCATCCTGGAGTGTTGTTGATGATGACCCTGTTCCATACAGTCTCATCTGCCGGTTGTGCTACAATTTACCTGTCCTTTGACAGATAGTTATCAGGGCTCAAACAGGGAGAAACAGAAATGAATATCTATATATCGGGTTCTATGGCATACGACAGGATCATGGACTTTCCAGGCTCGTTTGCAGACTACATCCTGCCGGACAAGATCCATGTGCTGAATGTCTGCTTCAATGTCACCAGCCTGACGGAGAAGTTCGGCGGCACTGCCGGCAATGTCGCCTATTCCCTCAGCCTGCTTGGAGAGAAGCCTGTGATCATTGCGACGATAGGCAAAGACTATGAGACATATTTTGAGTGGCTGAGGACCCATGAAATATCAAAGCAAGGCATAAAGATCATCCCTGAGGAGTTTACTGCAGGCGCATACATTACCACAGACAAGTCAGACAACCAGATAACAGGCTTTAATCCCGGCGCAATGAAACATGCAACCGGCTATGATCTAAGCGCTGCAGACCCGGATGATTCGATCATGCTGATTGCCCCGGGCAACCTTCAGGACATGACCGGCTATGCCTTAAGCTGCAGGGACAGGGGCATACCCTATATCTGTGATCCTGGCCAGTCGCTCACCCTATGGAGCGGCGATCTGATGAAGGAATGGATAAATGGATCAATGATGCTGATCAGCAATGACTATGAGCTTGAGGTGATCATGAAGATGACCGGACTGACCAAGGCAGACATACTCGGCCTCACAAAGGTGATCATCACAACGCTTGGCGATAAAGGCTCCATTGTCAGCATGGATGGCAGGGAAATAACGATCCCTGCTGCAGAGGCCGCTTCTGTAATTGACCCCACAGGCGCAGGCGATGCTTATCGCGCAGGACTGCTCAAAGGCCTTGCAATGGGCAAGGGTATCGAAGATTCTGCAAAGCTCGGCGCTGTGGCCGCTGTCTATGCAGTCGAGAATTACGGCACGCAGGAGCATTCATATCATTACGGAGAATTTATTGAACGGTATGAGCAGAATTTCGGAGCGATTTAGCAGTAAGGATTCTTGATAAGTCGGTTGGGGTTCATAATGCCGGTCAGCCTGATGCAGGCAGCCGCTACTTGATAAGCAGCTTGATTGCAAAAAGGGTCTTTCTCATGTCGTCTATCTTGTTCTGGATTTCGATCACCTCTTCTTTAAGTCTGTAAGGGTCAGAATTCCGGGCAGACCTCGATTTTACAAGCAAAAGAACACCCAGCTCGGCAAGTTTATCCGGGAGTTCCTCGAGGTTCGAAACCCCCTTGGTGTAATTGCTGCCCCGTAATGAAGCAAGTTCCATGAGCTGCCGAAGAGAATCGTCCATTTATTCTTCCTGTTGCTGCATCTGGTTTCAGCCTATCAGATTATTTGGACAACGTCAATTCCCTGCCCCGGCGCATATCGGGCATGGCAATGAATCATACTGCAGCGCATGATACAGCATCAGTGTCTGCTATGACAGATATCTTCTTGTGACAAAAGACATCTCATCGTTGACCGTCTTGAGGGCTCCTGAAAGTCTTTCGATCAACAGTTCATGCAGTATCTTTGAGTAGAGCGGGCCTTGAGGAAGCCCCATTTTTTTCAGATCATCTCCCTGAAGTATCGGCCTGACCTTGCGGAGTTCGACGAGAAAATGTGAGATATCCTTTTTCTTCCGGTCGTCGGTTGTGGAAGAGATCGAAAAGAGGATAGTCTCCAATTCCCTCCCGTAAAGAAGATGATAGAGATATACAGGATCTTTTGATGGAAGCCCGGCCAGAATCTCCCTCTGCTGCCTTATACCGTCAAGGATAATCGCCCTTGCCTTTGGCGGGGTTGAAAGCCGTGCAAGTGCATCGGCGCGTTCGCGGTCACTGAGGTGCGACAGTAGTGTCATAAGATACAGTATGCCCTTTTCGATCTTTTCGTCGAGATACAGAAGGTTATACCAGGCAAGCGTCCCGGCTGTAGCTTCAAGGTCGCTCTCAAGCTGCCTGTCAAAGACGATCTTCTCATGTATCACCTTCAGCAGGCCATAATCAGAAAGCCTCTTCAGGGTAAGCGCCGGATTGGTTTCATGGAAAGAAAGAAGAAGTTCCTCATACAGCCGCGCTCCCGAGAGTTTGTCAAAGAGGTTCATATCAATCGTTGATTTCATCAGAAATGCTGTATGTTTGCTCAGCCTGAATCCGAACCGCTCCGAAAAACGAATTGCACGGAATGCACGGGTCGGATCTTCAACAAAACTGAGATTGTGCAGCACACGTATGGTCTTTTCCTTCAGGTCACGCTGACCGCCGAAGAAATCTATAAGAAGGCCGAAATCATCGGGATTGAGCCTGACGGCAAGGGTGTTGATCGTAAAGTCCCTTCGGTACAGATCCTTCTTGATGGAAGATGTCTCTACCTTTGGCAGGGCTGCAGGCGATTCGTAATATTCTGTCCGTGCTGTGGCCACATCAATACGCAAAGCGCCCTGTCTGACCTGGGCTGTGCCGAATTTCTTGTGAGCCCTGACCCTTGCCCTTATCTGCTTTGCCAGGACATTGGCAAATTTGATGCCTTCTCCTTCTATAACAAGATCAATATCAAGATTTTCCTTTCCACGGAGCAGGTCCCTGACCGAGCCGCCCACAAGATAAGCCCTGAACCCCAATCTTTCCGCAATGGCGCCGGAGAGCTTAAGAATGCCGAATACATTGCCGGGGAACCTGTCTCTGAGCCAGGAAGAGAGATTGCGGCTCGAAAAATGTATATCAGATGTCTCATCTTTATCAACACGGCGTTTTTTCAGGAATTCCTCATACAGGACTCTGAGCAGATCTGTTCTCGTGATGGCGCCAATAATCCTCTGTACATCCAGCACAGGCATGAACTTCTGGTTATGCTCTATCATCATGGTCTCGATCTCCCTGATGGGTGTCTCTGCAGTAACCGTCAGTTTTTCTGTTGAACAGAAGTCAGCTATGCGGTTTTCCTTGAACCCGTGAAAGATGGCCTTTTCGACGGTCTCTCGGGATATGAGGCCTGCATATGCGCCATCCTTTGTTACTGGCAGCACATTTACCCCGAACTTTGTCATGCTGTCTTCTGCATCTATGATCCGGCTGTCCCAGGGGATTGAGATTACCGGACTTGTCATGATATCTGCAGCAACCTTGCCGGGCTTGATATGTTCCGGAATCCGCCCGATAATCTGTTCTTCAACAATCTCGAGTGAATCGCCCTTGATTGTGGCGGATGCTGCTGCATGGTGGCCGCCTCCGCCAAACTCCCTCAGGAGATCGGCAACGTCAAGTTCTCTTGCCCTGCTGCGGCCGACAAGGATAATCCTTCCCTGCATGGCCAATATCAAAACAACGGCATCTATGTCTTCCATGTCCATTATCTTATGCGCCAGAAGGGCTGCATCACCAAAATACTGGTCAAGCGAAGCGGTCGTGATCATGACCTGTATCCCTTTGATCACCAGTTTTCGGGAGGATTTCATAAGGTGATTGAGAATCTCCAATTCTTCTTTCCCCAGGTCGGTCTTGACATATTCCGAGACAATATTCAGTATGGCCCCGCGCCTTATGAGATAGGCTGCTGCGTTGAGATCCCGCTCTGTCGTAGAAGGAAAGAGAAGACAGCCTGTCTCTTCATAAATGCCGAGCGCAAGAATGGTGGCCACCATAGGGTCTGGATGAAGCTTCTGTTCCCTGAGCATTTCGGTAAGGATAGTTGCAGTCGCCCCAACAGTCTCTACAGCCTCGATATCGCCCCGGATGTCTCCCTCTTCAATGGGGTGGTGGTCATAGATTATTACCTGGACATCCGCCCTCTTTGCAACGTCAGAGAATATGCCTATTCTGTCGGGCTGTTTGGTGTCAACAATGATCAGTCTCCTGACCTGGGCGGGATCAATGTCCCTCAGCCTGCTGAGCTCTGCAGGCTGGAAGACTTCAATGAAATCCCGGACCTTGCGCTCCTGCGAACCGGGAAAGACAAGGGCGGCATCAGGATAGATCTTCGAGGCAGCGATCATTGACGCAAGTGCATCAAAGTCGGCATTAAGATGTGAGGTGATGATATCCATGCCTTTATTGGCAGCGACCCAGATCAGGATACGATCGGTTAATCAAATACGACTACACGGTCCCTGCCGCTTTTTTTTGCCTCATACAATGCATCATCAGCAGCAGATATGAGTTCATCATGGGTCTTGATCCTTTCATGTGGGAAGGTAGAAATACCTATGCTGACCGTAATGCCGAGCTGATTTTTGAGGCTCCTGAACTTATGGGTCTTGACGGCGCTGCGAATCCTCTCTGCCTCTGCTATAGCGCCGGCAGCGGTTGTGTGTGGAAGCATCACAATGAACTCTTCTCCACCGTAGCGCGCAAGGACATCACTTTTGCGCACCTGCATCTTCAGCACGTGGGCAAATTCCCTCAGCACTGCATCGCCGACCTTATGGCCATGCGAGTCATTGATCTTCTTGAAGAAATCTATGTCAATCATGAGACTGCTGATCGGCATGGCATAACGGTTAGAGCGGCTGAACTCCTCAATGATGCGGTGGTAAAAGTAGCGGATATTATATATGCCTGTCAGGTAATCAGTAATGGCAAGCTTTTCGAGCCTCGTCTTTTCATCCTCAACCTGCTCAAAGAGAAAGGCGTTGTGGAGCGTATTTGCAGATGCATCTGCTACGGCCCTTAACAGTCGAATTTCATTTGCCGAGAATTCATGTTTTATCCTTGAGGTTCTCAGAAACAGGGTGCCTATCACCTTTTCTTCAAAGATGATCGGCAGGACCAGGATTGAACGAATGCCGAGCGGAGCTATTATATCCCTGACAGATTTCATCAGCGGATCAGAAGCAATATTCCTGATAAATACCGGTTTTTTGTTATGCAGCGCCTTCCCGATCTCAGGGTATTTTTTGAGATTCAGCTTTATGGTGGTTAGATTGGGCGACTCAAAACAGGCAACAACATGGACAAACTTGCGGAGCCGGTCTATCCTGATGATGGAGCAGCGGGTGACAGGCATGATCTCGGATATCTTCCTCACAATCCTGTGCAGAATCTCCCTGGAGTCAAGCGTATTGGATATCAGCCGTATTATTTCATTTATGGCCTGGAGGTTATGGATCTCCTGTTTCAGGGCAGAGGTCTTCTCCTGCCTTGCGATAAGCATCTGAAGCTTATGCTCCAGATCGTTATCGAGGAACGGCCTGTGAATATACAGATCAGCCTTACAGGCAACGGCAGTTTCTATGCCCTTTTCCCTGCTGCCTTCAAGCAAGGTTATTACCGGAGTCCCTGCTGCCTGGCCGGCAACAAGCGGAAGAAGGGAATTCTCAGTGATTATGGCTGAAGGCGGATTTACCGAAAGGCTGCTTATCAGGCTCTCAACAGAGTCACACCTCACATGGCTGTATCTCTTTGAACGTCTGAAGAAGGCTTCAAGGAAACCGGAAGCAGTCTTGTTCTTTACAAAAAAGAGTATTGTCTTCTTCATTGCACCCGCATTGGTTTATATTTATTCTTTTACTGTAGCCACTATTATCACGGTTTTGCTGCTGTCTGTCAAAAGAGTCCCTCAGGCAGGCCGGCATACCAACCCCTTATTTCTGCCGTCTACAGCGCCATGACGGCCCTGCAGACGAGCCATGCAAACAAGGCACAGGAAGGCAGGGTCAATATCCAGGCCAGCAGGATCTTGCCGGCCACGCCCCATCTGACTGCCGAGAGCCGCTTTGTTGCCCCAACCCCCATAATGGATGTTGAAATTATATGAGTAGTGCTGACCGGCAGGCCCATGTGGCTTGCGCCCAGGATGACCGCAGTCGCCGAGGTCTCTGCAGCAAAACCGTGAATCGGTTCGAGTTTGAGCATGCTCACACCCATGGTCTTTATCACCTTCCAGCCGCCGAATGCTGTTCCGAGTCCCATGGCAAGCGCACAGATGAGCACTACCCAAAAGGGCACTTCAACAGACTGGAGGTATCCGCCGCTCACAAGCGATAGAGTGATGATCCCCATAACCTTCTGCGCATCATTCGAGCCGTGGCTCAGGGCCATAAAAGCGGATGAAAATATCTGGAGCTTGCCGAAATGCCGGTTTATGACTCCTGAGGGCAGGGTGCCGAACAGCTTGAGTGTAAATTTCATAAAGCCGAACCCGAAAAAGAGACCGATTATCGGAGAGGTGATCAGGGCGGCAAATATCTTGGTTATGCCTGTCATGTTAAGTATGCCGAAACCTCCGTAGGCAACAGATGCGCCGATCATGCCTCCGATAAGGGCATGGGATGCGCTTACAGGAAGGCCGAGCCACGTCATGGCGCCGTTCCATGCAAATCCGGCAAACAGGGCGGCAGCTACGACAATCTCTGTTATGGCCTTTGGGTCAACAACATCCTTGCCTATGGTCTTGGCGACCGCAGTGGTAAGAAAGGCGCCTATGATATTCATGGTGGCGGCCAGTATAACCGCCTTTGTAGGGGTCAGAACCCTTGTTGATACAACTGTAGCGATTGCGTTTGCCGAATCATTCCAGCCGTTGCTGATATCAAAGAGGATGGCGAGAACTATCGTGAAGATTACTATTTCATGCATGCTTGAGGACTATGGCTTCGATGATATTTGCAACATCTTCACATTTGTCGGAGCAGTTTTCGAGATGCTCATAAATCTCTTTCCATTTTATGATCAGGATGGGATCGCTCACTTCGTCAAACAGCTTTGCAAGGGCGTCCCTGAAGTCCCTGTCTATCCTGTTTTCGAGTCTGTTTATCTCGATGCAATACTCCTGGACATGGGAGTAGTTCTTCTCCTTAAGTTTATGTATCGCCTTATGCATAACCTCAGTTGTCATGAGAAGATCCTTCGAAATCTTTACCGCATCCGGTGTGGACTCCCTGATCTTGAATATCGAGAGCCTGTCTACAGCCCCCCAAATCAGATCAAGCACATCATCCAGGCGTGAGGCAAGCGCATAGATGTCTTCCCTGTCTATCGGAGTCAGAAAGGTCTTGTTCAGCTTCTTCATGATCTCATGCGTCAGGATATCGCCTTCCTGCTCCACCTCGTATATCTCTTTTGCCCTTGCCTCGAGATTATCGAAGTTTTCCATCAGATCAACAAGAAGATTTGCCGCCTTTGTCAGATTCAGGGCAGCCCTGTCAAAGATCTCGAAAAAATCCACTTCTTTTGGAAATATTTTCATTGGTCGTCCTTTTCAGATAGGATATACAAAGCCTTTTATCATGTCAAATATGCGCCGGTTTCTGCCTGCGATATCATCCCAGCCCGCTATGGTACAGGGCTTTTTCTATTGCCTTCTGAACAATATTCCGGGCAATATTCCCTTTTATTCTGACCTTTCCTATCTGCTCAGGGAGAATGAATTTGACGTCACCGGAGACCGCTTTCTTGTCCAGCTTCATGGCGTCAAAGAGTGCAGGAAGGTCTATGTCTGCAGGCAGTTCCGCAGGAAGGCCGAATGTCTTTAGGAGATGCCGGATTCTGGCGACCTCATCGCTGCCGATCAGCCCTGCCTCATGGGCAATAAGGGCCTCAACATGCATGCCTATGGCAACTGCCTCGCCATGAACAAAGGTGGCATATCCTGTGGCGGTCTCGATGGCATGGCCGATGGTATGGCCGAAGTTCAATATGGCCCTGACCCCGGATTCGCGTTCATCCCGCGATACAACATCAGCCTTGATCTCGCAGGAGCGTATGATGGCATGCATAATATCGTCGGGATTGAGGCTCAAAAGCGCCTCCCGCCTCTTCTCAAGGAAATCAAAAAAAGAGCGGTCCCATATGATCCCGTACTTGACTATTTCGGCAATGCCTGCAAGAAAGTCCCTGCGTGAAAGCGTATGAAGGGTGCTGATATCAATCCATACCAGCCTGGGCTGCCAGAAGGTGCCTATCATATTCTTTCCGAGCGCATGATTTACGCCTGTTTTTCCTCCTACTGAGCTGTCAACCTGCGCAAGAAGCGTAGTCGGCACCTGTATGAAATCTATGCCTCTCATGTAGGTTGACGCAGCATACCCTGTGATGTCGCCGATAACCCCGCCGCCCAGCGCTATCAGCACAGACCTTCTGTCGAACCTCATCCTGAGCAGCTGCTCATATATCTTCTCTACTGACTGAAGGTTCTTGTATTCCTCCCCGTCAGGCAGGATGATCTCTGCTGCGTCAAAGCCGGAGTTCAGAAGCGAGGCTCTCAGTGTGCTGCCGTATAGATCAAAGACCGTAGGGTTGCTCACTATTGCGGCCTTTTTGCTGAAGTCAAAGCGTTCAAGGCTCTGGCCGATATCTTTGAGCATGCCGCTGCCCGAGGCAATGGTATAGCTTCTTTCTCCCAATTCCACCCTTATCTTGTTCATGGTATTTCCTCTATAATCTCTTGAGCTATCTCAAGAGGGGTCTTCCCCTCTGTATTAATCATAATCCCGGCCTTTTCATAAAACGGCTGCCGCTCCTGCAGCAGCTCTGTTATTCTGGCCAGCCTGTCCTGGCACTGCAGCAGGGGCCTGTCCGTGTCGCCGGCAGTGCGCCTCAGGATTGTCTCTGCGGCTGCAGTAAGGCAGAAGATAATGCCATTAGCCCTGAGCGCCCTAAGGTTTTCTTCTCTGACAACTGCCCCGCCGCCGGTGGATATGACGACTCCCTGCTCTGATGCATACCGCAGGATTGCATCAGTCTCGAGCCGGCGGAAATATTCTTCGCCGCAGCAGGAAAAGATCCCGGAAATGGATTTCTCTTCTGCCTTCTCTATCTCATGGTCAATATCTATCAGCCTCATGCCGCGCATCCTGGCCAGCTCCCTTGCAACGACGCTTTTGCCTGTGCCCATAAAGCCTGTAAGAACGATATTCTTCATCATAATCCTGTGGTAAAGAGAGGATAACTCTCATTTGATTGCAGATATTTTAGATATCAGGCGGAGAAAAAAGCAAAGCGTGATCAATACTTGAGCATAAATGCCCTGCAGGCCTTATAATTTCGCACAATCTCGCTTCTGCTGTCGCCGCCGAATTTCTCAAAAAAGGCATTAAGGATAGTGAGCGCTGCCATGGCCTCGCCAACCACCGCAGCGGCCGGAACAGCGCATACATCTGAACGCTCATATGCAGCAGCAAGCGGCCTCTTGGTGATGATATCAACAGAGGCAAGCGGCTTTCTGAGCGTCGGGATCGGCTTCATGGCTGCAGACAGGGTGACCGGCATGCCGTTTGTCATGCCGCCCTCGATGCCGCCGGCATGATTTGACTTTCTGAAAAACGGCATCATTTCCGGGTCTGATGACTTACGGTAATAGACCTCGTCCATAACCTCAGAGCCGGGCTGCCCTGCCATTGCAAAGCCGCTGCCTATCTCTACTCCTTTTATGGCCTGTATGCTCATTATGGCCTGGGCAAGCTGCCCGTCGAGCTTTCTGTCCCACTGAACATGACTGCCCAATCCGGCCGGAATGCCGGTTGCAAAAACGACAAAGACCCCGCCCAATGAGTAGTTTCCCCTTACCGCTTTATTGATGGCAGCCACCATCTTTTTGGAGGCGGCGTTATCAGGACATCTGACCGGCGATTGCTCAGCAGCGCTGAAAAGGGCCAGGAGATCTTCGGGCAGAGAGGCAACAGGCCTGCTATAGCGCGCTGATCCTATCCGGCAGACATAACTGCCTACAAATATGTTGAATTCCGAAAGGATCTTCTTTGCTACCGCGCCCAGGGCTACCCGCATGGCAGTCTCCCGGGCGCTTGAGCGCTCAAGGATATCCCGTATGTCTTTTGTATTATATTTCAGGGCGCCTGCAAGATCTGCATGGCCGGGCCTGGGCCTGATAACAGGTGGAATCGAAAGGGCGTCCTTTTCATCTGCAGACATGCCCTGCTGCCAATTGTCCCAGTCCCTGTTGACTACCTGAACAGCTATGGGAGACCCTATTGTCCTGCCCCAGCGCACTCCTGAGAGGATTTCTCCCTGGTCAGTCTCGATCTTCATCCTGCCGCCGCGGCCGTAGCCGCCCTGCCGCCTCTTCAGGTCTATCCTGAGATCCTCTTCGGAGAGGTTAAATCCTGAAGGGATGCCGTCAATAATCCCGACAAGGCACTTGCCATGCGACTCGCCTGAGGTGAAAAATCTAAGCATTGCCATATTCGCCATCCATATAGATACTGAGATGCCTTGCAAATTCCCTCAGATCATCGAGCCGATGCTCAAGAAAGTCATAGAGCAATTCATAATCTATCTCAGTATATTCATGAACAAGAATATTCCGGAAGCCTGCAATCCCTCTTATCCTGTCGGCAAAGTCAGATGGAATAACCTTCTCATCCCTTAATATCCTGATTATATCTTCGTTGGCATCAGGGCTTTCAAATCCTTTTTCTGCAATCAAATGATTGCCTATATCCAGAATGCATTCTATGGCAACCTGGAAGTTCCTTTCAACCGCGCTCAAAAGCACTTCATTATCATGCAGTTCTTCAAATGAAAGCTTACTTGACTGCTGAAGGATCTGAAGCGCCTTTTCTAACTTTTTCAATCGAGCGTTTATGACTTCCCTTGAAATGACCAAAATCTCCGCTCCTTATTTTTTCATGGAGGATCCTGTCCTGGATCCTTCTTAAATATATTGTATCAAGATATTGCCTTGTGGCTTTGGCCCTGTATTCCGCAGTTGCCATCTCATCTTTCGAAAACAGCAGCATCCCTTTTTTGATAATTTCATGTGCAAGCAGAGGTGTCGCAACATTCAAGACAACAAGATCTATCTTATCAAAGCAGAGCAGTTCAATCAGGCTGTTGATAATATCCAGTTTTATCAATCCATGCTCTTTGGCTGTGCTGCTGCCACTCAGAAGCACAGCAACGTCAATATCACTCAAAGGGGTGGGGCTTTCTGAAGCATAAGACCCAAAGATATAGGCAACAATCACATCTTCACGCGCATAAAGGTGATCCTTAAGTCTCCTGATATCCGGTTCCTTCATGACACTATGTTATTGAAATCATGAAAGGAAAGTAAAGAGAAGCCCTATACTCAGAACATGGCAGCGAAATATATCACAACGAATAAAAAGCTATATGGTCCCAACCAGCCTATCGGAACTATGTTGCTTCGAAGGAACAGGCTTATGCATACAATACTTCACAAAATAAAACTGAGCCGGAGAAACATTGCATGTATTATAATTAGAAAATGAAACCCTTGCTGCTTAGATGGTCGTTGTTCTTCACATGTTTGACTCTTGCATTTACACCATTGCTTTTCGCCGCCGGCATCGGCTATCAGGGCACTCACATCCTCACTCACGGCGCCCTTGAAGACCTGGCAAAGGCCTTTGAGAAGAAATACGGCTTAAAGGTCTTTGTAAAGGGCGGAGAGTGTGCTGATGGAATAGCGGTTGTGGTCAAGGGCGAGCATGAAATGGGAGGGCTATGCTGTCCCCTGCCGCAAGAGAAGGCAAAGAAACTGAATCTGGTCCAGCATAAGGTGGCTGTTGACATCAAAGCCGTTATGGTGCATCCCAAAAATCCGCTCAATAACCTTACTCTCAAACAGGTGTCGGATATCCATAACGGCAGGATCACGAACTGGAAGCAGGTCGGTGGAATGGACAGGCCTATTGCGCTGGTTTACAGGGACCATTGCAGAGACATGGCCGAGCCTGTGCGGGAAGTCCTTGGAATTAAAGGGCCCGTAGCAAAAAAGGCGATTATTGTTAAGACAGACAAAGAAGTTGTCGAGTACTTGGAGAAGTTCCCCGGCGCAATCGGGATTGCCCCAAAGGTCTTCGCGCAGGAAGCAAAGGTGAAGATCATAAGCATCGACAGGGTCACAGCCACACCCGAGAATACTGAAAAGGGATCATATCCGCTCAAGGGCGATCTTTTTATCATTACAAAAGATCAACCCTCCGGCCTGACGAAGAAGTTCCTGGATAAGGACACGGAAGCGCCTTCAGGATCAGGCTTCCCATGGGAGAAGGAAATGGATAGAGCTGTTGATGTAGCAGACAGGCGCATTTATCCATAATTGGATTTCATTCAATTCTTTCATCTGCTAAAATATGGCAAACCTGTTGGGGCGCTTTGGAAAGGCACACGGATGCCGCAAAGACAATAAGAAGGAAGAATCTTCATGAATAAGGAACAGATCATATCGAAGTTAAGGGCTAACAGTTGTGCCGCTTAGCCCTGCCTTGAGAGGGGAAGATGAAAGAATTGATTCCTGTTGAGATAATTGAGCGAAAGATCTACCTGTTTCGAGGATATAGAGTCATGCTCGATAAGGACTTGGCAGTTCTCTATGGCGTTAAACCAATTCGCCTTAGGGAACAGGTCAAGCGGAACATTGCCCGATTTCCCGAAGACTTTATGTTCCAGCTTAACGATCAGGAGATCGATTTTATGGTATCGCAAAATGCGATACCCTCGCGCAGGCATCTTGGCGGTTATAATCCCTACGTGTTTACTGAGCAGGGTGTTGCAATGCTGGCAACAGTTCTCAGCAGTGAAAGAGCAATACAGGTGAATATTGCGATTATGCGGACGTTCGTGAAACTCCGTCAGATGCTTGCCTCAAATGCCGAACTCGCGCGCAAACTTGCGGCAATGGAGAGAAAATATGACAGCCAGTTTAAAGTGGTTTTCGATGCTATTCGTCAGCTCATGTCGCCGCCCGAAAAGCCAAAGCGGAAGATCGGGTTTCATAGGGAGGAATAAACCTAAAAACCGCAATTGACCTGATATATCGAGCAAAATCAATGTCATTGCGAGCGCCCAAAAGGTGCGTGGCAATCCCGCCTTAACTCCTTGAGATTGCTTCCCCCGGCTCGTGTCCGGGGTCGCAATGACAGACTTAACTGCGTTTTTTAGGATAAAAGGTTACGACATATGCCGACACTTGATTGGATAGGAAAGAAAGCGGTTATCAATCCATCTTCATTAAACTGAAAGATGAAGATATTCAGGCTAACATTGGGGAAAACACAGGATTGAATTATTAAACCGTGACTTGAGCATTTCAGGATTTTTGTTGTTGAGGAGAATTAGTTGAATGTATAAGTCTCTCTTTGATTCATTAAATCGCAAAAGAGGCAATTGGAAGACAGAAGAAGAAGTTCGGCTGGGTTGGCTCCACGAAATCCAGAAAGAACTCAAAATCACATTCCACGTTGAACGAGGCCGCACAGATGCCAGCTACAACCAAGTTATAATCGAGTTCAAAGACAAAGGCTTATTTAGTGGCAGAGAGACCAGCTCAAAATTTAAAGAAGCAGTTTTTGATAGACTTGCTAAATACAT
>CAYUNK010000048.1:0-20497 GCA_964446125.1 uncultured Nitrospiraceae bacterium
ATTACAGGCTGCCGAAAGACCGGCTATGGGCAACCGTATATGAAGAGGATGATGAGGCAGAGGGCCTCTGGAGAGACCTTACCGGCATTCCGGCAGACAGGATCGTAAGGCTCGGGGCAAAAGACAACTTCTGGCAGATGGGCGACACAGGCCCCTGCGGCCCCTGCTCCGAGATCCTTATTGACCAGGGCGAGCATATCGGATGCAGGAGGCCTGAGTGTGCGGTAGGCTGCGACTGTGACAGGTTTCTTGAAATATGGAATCTCGTCTTTATGCAGTTTGACAGGCAGAATAACGGCGCACTTAACCCTCTCCCCAAACCGAGCATTGATACTGGCATGGGACTTGAGAGGCTCTCTTCAGTGCTGCAGGGCAAAACCAATAATTTTGATACTGATCTATTCTCCGGGATAATATCCGCAATCTGCTCGCATTCGGGCAGATCATACCATGCGGACAGACTTGCCGATATTGCAATCCGCGTTATTGCTGACCATATCCGGTCCATCACATTTCTGCTTTCTGAGGGCTGCGTTCCCTCTAACGAAGGCCGTGGATATGTGCTGAGGCGGATCATCAGGCGCGCTTCACGCTATGCAAAGAGCCTTGATATCGGTGAGCCTGTACTGTACCTTCTTTCCGGCGCTGTAGCCGATACCATGGGCAGCATCTATCCCGAGCTTTTCGAGGAGAAGGCCAGGGTACAGAAGATGCTCAGGCTTGAAGAGGAGCGTTTCATGAAGACCCTGGAGCAGGGTTTGCATATTCTGAACGATATAATAAAGCAGACCAAAAAAAGCTCTATGGACAGCATTCCGGGCGCTGAACTCTTCAGGCTGTATGACACGTATGGTTTTCCTCTGGATATTGCGCGTGATGTTGCCGCTGAGCATGACCTGCTGATAGACGAACCTGGGTTTCACAGGGAGATGGAGCAGCAGAAGATAAAGGCGCGCGCATCCTGGGTTGGCGAAGAGACATCCGCCTCCTCATCACTTTACAAGGAATTATTGCAGAAGCATAAGGCAACGGTATTTGTCGGATATGATTCCTTCGAAACAGATGCCAGGGTGCTTGCTGTTATCAGCGAGGGAAAATCAGTTGCTGAGTTGTCGGCAGACATGGAGGGCGAGGTTCTTTTGGACAGGACCGTCTTCTACGCCGAGTCCGGGGGCCAGATAGGAGATACAGGCCATTTAAACGCTGACAATTGCAGGGCAGTTGTTCTTGACACCAGAAGGCCTGTTGAGGGTATGTATATGCACAGGACAAAGGTTGTCGAGGGCTCTTTGGGAATTGGCATGAAGATCGCAGCAGCTGTGGACAGGGAAAAACGGCTGGCTGTCATGAGAAACCATACAGCGACCCACCTTCTTCATTCTGCGCTCAGAAATATAGTCGGAGAGCATGTGAAGCAGGCAGGCTCGTTTGTCTCTGATGAAAGAATCAGATTTGACTTCACCCATTTCCAGTCTCTTGATGCAGAAATCATAGAGGCGCTTGAAGACGAGGTGAACGACAGCATACTGAGGAATATAAAGATTGACATCAAAACCATGGAGACAGAGAAGGCTATTCAGTCCGGTGTGATTGCGCTCTTTGGAGAGAAATACGGTAATCTGGTCCGTGTTATCTCTGTGCCGGAGGTCAGTTCAGAGCTCTGCGGAGGCACGCATGCAGATGCCACCGGCAGCATAGGCCTCTTCAAGATCATATCTGAGGGCAGTGTTGCTGCCGGCATAAGAAGAATCGAAGCAGTAACCGGCAGGGCAGCAATTGCTTTTTTCCGTGAAGAAGAGGAACAACTCAGGAGCGTGTGCGAATGCCTGAAGGTATCCGAGAGACCTGCAGAGAGAATTTCAAAACTCATCAGCGAGATGAAGGCAGTTGAAAAAGAGCTTGAATCCCTCAAAGGCAAAGGCGCGGCAGCAAGGTCAGCAGAGATCATCAGGACAGCAAGGGATATAGGCGGAATCAAGGCAGTGGCATACAGACTCGACGGCATGGATGCAAAGGACCTTCGTATCATTGCCGATAATGTCAGGGATTCGCTCGGCTCAGGCGTAATTGTGATGGCCTCGGTCAAGCCTGACCAGCCTGCATCCATGGTCGCTATGGTCACCCCTGACCTGACTGAGAGACTCAGCGCAGGCACAATTCTGAGGGAGATAGCCGCGATAGCCGGGGGCAAAGGCGGGGGCAAGGCCGACACTGCCCAGGGCGGCACCAAAGAGATCGCGAAGCTGGACAAAGCGCTCGAATCATTATACGATATTATCAAAAGACAGTAGTCGGGGATTGGTCGTTTGGGTTGAGTCAGACGGCATTATTCAGATTTTGACGAAGACCGACCGTTATATCCGGTCACAGATAAAAGGAGGCGTTATGGCCATTTTCGAGATTATCAGGAACGCGATGCTCCTGGGGTTTGGCGTGCAGGAGAAGGTAAGGGAATTTGTTGACGAGGCTGTCAAGAGAGGCGAGCTTAGCGAATCTCAGGGGGCAAAGCTTGTCAGGGAATGGACTGACAAGGCGGAGAAAAACAGTCAGGACATCTCCAACAGCATCAATGACCTTCTCAGCAAGACGATCGAGAAGATGAAACTGCCGACAAGGGAAGACCTTGATAAGGCTAACGAACAGATCGCAGCGCTAACTGAAAGGATCAGAAAGCTTGAGGAGACTAAGGGCTGATCTGTTAGGTTGCCTGAATGCCGTTTAGTTTCTTTAAATTTCGCCGCAACGTCAACAGAGTCCGGCAGATAGTCAATATCTTTCTGAAATACGGTTTCGGCAAGATCATAGACCAGATCCATATGAGCCGGTTCGTTCCGTTTAGGAAGCGGATCAAGTCCTTTGGTCAGTGGCCCTCTACAAAAGAGCCTGCAGTAGCAGAGCGTCTCAGAATGGCTTTTGCCGAACTTGGCCCAAGCTTTATCAAGCTTGCCCAGATACTGTCTTCCCGACCTGACCTGATAACAAAGCTGTATGCTGATGAACTGAAGAAACTGCAGGACCGGGTCCCTTCGTTTTCGAGCAGCGAGGCAGTGCAGATCATCGAACAGGAGACAGGCAGACGAATTGAGCAGATTTTTTCAGAATTTGACACCATCCCTATTGCTGCGGCATCCATAGCACAGGTGCACTTTGCCAGACTGCTTGACAACAGAAAGGTCATTGTCAAGGTGCAGAGGCCCCGCATCAGGGAGCAGATCGAAACTGACATAAGCATTCTCAATTTTGTGGCCGGTCTGATGGAAAAATATTTTCCGGAAAGCTCTTTTTTTAATCCCTCAGGCATCGTTGACGAGTTCAGCCGCACAGTAAGAAAGGAGCTGGACTTTGCAGAAGAGGCAAGAAACTGCATAAGGTTCAAAAAGAATTTCGAGCATATTCCTGATGTGCATATCCCAGAGGTGCACTCCGAGTTCTCTACAGAGAAGGTGATTGTGATGGAGCAGATCGAGGGGGTCAGGCTCGACAATATTGTCGGCATCATGAACCTCGGTCTGGATCGGGCAAAGCTCGCGAAAACAGGCATTGACGCATATTTCAAACAGATTCTTGAAGATGGGTTCTTTCACGCTGATCCCCATGCAGGAAATATATTCGCCATGCCCGGCGGAAAGATCGGGTTTATGGACTTTGGCATTGTAGGCAGGGTGACACCCGAGATGCGGGAGACCATGGCAAACACATTCCTCGCCCTGATCCAGAAGAACTTCGACAGTCTTATAGATCAGTACATAGAACTCGGTCTTGTGCCTGAACATGTAGATCTCGATATCTTCAGAAAGGAGTTCAAGGCTGATCTTGCCGACTTTTTGGAGCCTCTTTATGGCCTGACCATAAAGGAGATCAACTTTGCAGAATATCTTGATACGATAATGCATCTCGCAATCAAGCATAAGATGAAAATACCTTCAGACCTTCTGCTTATCAACAAGGCAATGCTTATCCTCGAGAGCATAGGCAGGGAGCTTGACCCTGATTTTGATTTCATCTCAGCTGCAGAGCCGTATGCCTCAAAGATCATCAAAGAGAGGATGAGCCCCGGAAGACTCTACGAGCGGGCCCGCAAGAACCTGACTGATCTGAGCGACTTTGCCCTTGTCTTCCCAAAGCAGCTCAGACAGATGGTGCAGAAGATTCTGAGGGACGATTTTCACATAAAGATGACGCATATCGGCATAGACCGTTTTATACGCGACATGGACCGTTCGAGCAACCGGATATCCTTCAGCATGATCATAAGCGCGATTCTGCTAAGTTCAGCGATTATGCATGCAACCGGCGCAGGGCCTGTGTACAAAGGCTTCTCTATCCTGGGACTCTCTGCATTCGGCTTTGCTTTTCTGCTCGGCATCTGGCTTATAATCTCGATCATCCGGTCAGGCCGGCTATAGTCAGATCGTAAGGCAGAGCTTATTTATTAATTTCCTGGGACCTTCTCTTTCGCTCAACTGCAGATCTGATCTCCTCTGCTGAATACCCCCGTATGATAATCCCTTCGATATCAATAACCGGCACCATGGTCGAGCCGCCGGTCAGTTTTTTCATTTCCGCCTTTCGTGCATCATCCTTGCCTATGTCGTACTCAGTCAGTGTTACTCCAAGATTCATAAGATCCTCACGGGCCTTTCTGCAGTACGGTCACCAGTCTGTCATATACATGACAACCTTCACATTCCCCGCCTGCTTTTCAGCAGGGACGGCATTACCGGTTGGCCTGGCCCCGCCGGCATGCGCATATGGAGCGAGCATCATCAGCGCTATAAGAAGTATGCCTCTGTATTTCATGGCCACATCATCTCGATCATCATTTTATAACCGTCTTAAAACCCTTGGCTGTCCACTCAGGATAGCCGCCCTGAAAGATCTTTATATCCCTGTACCCGGCCCTGTCTGCTGCGACCGCAGCCTGATTTGAGAGACCTCAACCAACACCCCTGCAATAAAAAACAAGAGTCGCCGATTTGTTCTTCGGCAGCATGGCGCCTATGGCGCTGACCTTCTCCGGGGGGATATTTATAGCCTTGGGTATATGACCCTGATAAAACTCCTGTTCAGTGCGCGTGTCTATCACAACGAGCTGTTTTTTTGTATCCATCATCTTTTTCAGTTCATCTGCGCCGATATCACTGAAGATAACTGCTGAGGCCACAGAACAGGTAATAATCAGTAATCCCAAGATAACATAAAGACTTCTTTTCATTAAAAAACTCCCTTCTTACAGTTTCCAACTTTCTTGACTTTTATATTAACAGATTTCATTATTTATTTCGGCATAATCAGGCCCTGTTGACCGAAGCAACTTCCCGCTCAACACAAGATACTCTGCAGTCAGGCCGTCAAGCAGAATGAAATCGGCCGGTGCACCCTCTTTTATAACATATGAGGAGGCTGACTGTATCACATTCTCAAAGGGTATGCCTGCTCTCAGAAACAGCCTCAGTTCGTCTATGTAGGCGCTGCCATAAGGTATGAAATGCGGACCTGAATCGCTTCCTGGAAGTAAACGGACCCTGTATTTGAATGCCTTATTCATGACAGACAGATGAATTTCAACCGCTTTTTCGATATGTTGTAATGCAGCCCCTGTCTTTGCAAGCGCAATAAGGCCCTGAAATGCAGATACGGTCGGAATAAGGGCTATCTTCCTGTCAGACATTTCTGCAAGGCTCTCATCGTCTGCATAAAGTCCATGCACGACTGCAGATACGCCGGCAGCAACAGCCTCCCTCACCGCCTTTTGACCATTGGCATGACAATAGACCTCAAGTCCCCTTTCCTTCGCAAAATCAACCATCTGTTTAAGCCCTGCTGCATCAAAGCCCCCTTGCGAGATCTGGCCGGTCTCCGGCTCGAAATATCCGGAATTGATGATCTTGATATAATCCACCTTCAGGGAATGCAGTTCCTTGATCGCCGCAGCTGCCTCTGATATGCCGGCAACACCCCTGCCTATAGCCCTGCCATAACCTCCGGACTTGTAAAGTGCATAGCCTGAGGTTGCTATCTCCGGCCTTCCCTTAAAAGCCTCCCTTACAGCGAGGCCTGCCAACCCCTTGTCACCTCCCTCATATGCCCTGCCAATGCCAAAGCGAAGCAGCGTAGAGCCGATTGACCCTGCAATGGCCTTATTCCTTGCAGAAAAATGCAGGTGGTAATCACAAAAGAGAGGGGAAACGGCAAGATTGCCCAGGTCAATAATTTCGCAGTCGGCCGGCTCAGGCACAGCATCAGAAATCGCATGGATCAGCCCGTCTCTGATTGTCAGAAAACAGGCATTATGATCCACTGCTCTGGAGCAGTAAATTCCTTTTGTCTTGATAATATACTGTCTCTTTTGTGATGACATGGCATCTGAATTTTACCACAGGTCTCGATCAGGATTTGCCGTCACAGCTTAATTACAGGGCCTTTCAGTGCCTGTTGCCCCTGCCCTTTATCGGCGTCATTTAAGCAGTTTATGCGCATACCCATTGACAGGACAAATTATTTTGTAATATAAATAAGTTGGCACTCAGAGCTGAAGAGTGCTAATAAATAGAGGAAAGAGGTAACAGACAGATGACCACAGAGAAGTTCGAATTTAAGACAGAGGTGAACCAGCTCCTCGATCTTATGATCCACTCATTGTATTCGCATAAGGAGATAAGTATCAGGGAACTGCTCTCTAATGCCTCTGATGCCATAGACAAGGCCAGATACGAAGCCCTTACAAATCCGGAGGTTCTTGAGCAGACAGGGGACTGGAAGATAAGGATTTCTGCAGACAAAGAGGCTTCAACCCTGACGATAAGCGACAATGGCACAGGCATGACAAAAGAGGAGGCTATCAAGGCGCTGGGCACCATAGCACACTCAGGCACCAGGGAATTCCTCGCAAACCTGAAAGAGAAGGCTATCAAAGACAGTCCTGACCTGATCGGCCAGTTCGGTGTCGGTTTCTACTCTTCGTATATGATAAGCGACAGGGTAACGCTGCTTTCCCGTAAGGCAGGCTCCAAAGACAAGACAGGGATTAAGTGGGAGTCTGAAGCAGACGGCACATTCACCATCGAGGAGAAGGATAAAGAGACGCCCGGCACAGACGTTATCCTGCATATCAAGCAGGACGAAAAGGCCTACCTTGACGAATGGCAGATCAGGGATGTTGTCAGAAAATACTCTGATTATATCGAGTATCCGATCATGCTTGAGGTCGAAAGAGAGGAGGAGTCTGCCCTCGACAAGACATTAAAGGTCAAGATTAAGAAGGATGAGCAGATCAACACAGGAAAGGCGATCTGGCTGAGAGACAGGGCGGAGATTACAGACAGTGAACATGGCGAGTTCTACAAGCACCTGTCTCATGACTTTTCCGATCCTCTGAAGGTCATTCACTACAAGGCTGAAGGCACCTCAGAATTCACCTGCCTGCTCTATATACCATCGCATTCACCCATGGACATCTTTTACAAGGAGTTCAAGATGGGCCCTGCCCTCTATGTCAGAAAAGTCCAGATCATGGACCATTGCGAAGAGGTCATCCCTGCCTATCTCCGGTTCATTAAAGGCGTGGTGGATTCCTCTGACCTGCCCCTTAATGTGTCTCGTGAAATACTCCAGAGCAATCGCCAGATAACAGTCATAAAAAACAATATCACAAAGAAGGTCCTCGACACTCTGGCAGAGATGAAGAAGGATGATTACGAAAAGTTCCTTAAGTTTTACGGCGAGTTCGGCAGGATCCTCAAGGAAGGCCTGCATCTTGACTTTGCCAGGAGGGAGACAATTGCTGATCTTCTGCTGTTCAGTTCAACCAAAGCGGAAGAAGGCAGGCACAGGACCCTTGATGAGTATGTATCTTCCATGAAGGAAGGCCAGACCGAGATTTATTTCTTGACCGGCGCTTCGCTGCAGGAGATGAAGGCTTCTCCATACATCGAGGTCTTTGCGGAAAAGGATTACGAAGTGCTCCTTATGGCTGATGATATTGATGACTTCATTTTCAGCGGTTTCGAATATAAGGGCAAGAAGTTCAAGTCAGTGCTGAAGGGAGACATAAGCCTCGACAAGACAGCAGATCATGAGCAGGACAAAAAACAGTACGGCAGGCTCATGGATTTCATCAGGGAGCAGATAAAGGATGATGTCAAGGATGTACGCCTGTCCGGCAGGCTCAAGGATTCTCCCTGCTGCCTTGTAGGTGATGAGGGCGACCTCGACCCACGCATGGAAAAGATGTTGCAGGCGATGGGGCAGGAAGTGCCTCTGCGGAAGAAGGTGCTCGAGATCAATCCGGCCCATCCGATATTTGCCTCGATGAACCGTATATTTGAGAAGGACAGCCGGGCCCCAATCCTTCAGCAGTACACAGAGCTTCTCCTTGACCAGGCGCTGCTGCTTTCCGGCCAGAAGCCCAAGGACCCTGCACTGTTTGCAAAGAATATTGCACGCCTCATGGTTGACGGTGCGCAGCAGTATAACGGCTGATTATGCTTGATTTCTCCAAAATTCCTGTGCAATAATTTATCGCGATACCGGCTCTCAGTTTGAATAACAGGCCGGGATCAAAAATCATTTCAGGAGGAACATGCAGCATGCAGAACGGAAAAGTTAAGTGGTTCAACGAGTCCAAGGGTTTCGGGTTCATCACCGGTGCAGATGGGGTGGATGTTTTTGTTCACTTCTCTGAGATCCAGTCCAATGGGTTTAAAACCCTTTCTGAGGGACAGGAAGTAAATTTTGAGGTTGCCGACGGCCCAAAGGGTCCGAAGGCAGTCAATGTGACTGCGGCCTGATATTCGCCCTATATAACGAGCGTCCCTTCTGTCCACTGAAGGGACGCTTTTTTGTTGTCGCTCAAATACAAGGCATCACTTTATCATGGCCTTCATAAGCCGCTCATATTTCTCGACACCCACACATTCTTTCGCTGCCGGGCACCAGGCAATGCAGGAGGTCTTCATCTCGCGTGATATCTTCTTGCCGCAATGCTTGCAGGTCATCTCGGACTCATCTGTCCATATCTCATTTACGGCATCACACCAGTAACAGACAATCTCCTCCGGCGACGGGCTCCTGATCTCTGCGCTTCCTGGGCATCCTTCCTTGAACATGACTTTATTTTACCAAAGCAGCAGAAAAAGACTATGAGCTATATCATACAGATGTGTGATAGCTGCTGCCCTTAGATCCCCATGCATGCAGCTTTGCCCTTCATTTCTGCGCTCTGTCATGAATCACGATATTGCCGCCCTTTAAGATCGAGCTATTTTTCATATAAGCAGGCTCATAACGCACACCGTCAGGATAAGTGACCCGAAGATAGAAGGTGTCCTGATCGATGCCGGAGGTCCCTTTGTCCTCCACAGTGAGGCTGAAATTAAGATTTCCTGCCCCCCCGAGGTACTCGTCACTGAGGAGGTCGTAGACGGCAACATTACATCTGCCCTCGGCCATGGCCGTGGGAGTCCCGGCAGGGTTGCCATGCAGGAACCCGGCTGAGGTCAGCATATTGCTCTTGATCCTTGCCTTGGTACCATCTTCCTCATTTCTTAAGATGTAGACGAGGTTGCCCTGAGGCTTGCCCTGCTTGTTGTATTTGAAGGTAAAGCCAAAGTTGTTATGGCTGCCAGATGCCTGGTCGAGGATGAATCCTCCACCTGTGAAAAATCTTCCATTGGGATTGTAGACTGTAAGCAGAGATTCGGCTGGATACGCCTCTATGTATGCAGAGTTCAACAGACTCATGGTAACGGTATAGTGTTCTTCTGCAGCACCTATCGTCGAAAATGGAACGAAGATCGTTGCCACGCCGACAGATGGATGCAGCAAGCTCTTCCGGACTTGTACTGGAGCAGGACTGTAGTAGGGAACATCCTTCCCAGGAATCTGGTTAAACTTGTAGAGATCGAACTGCACCCAGACGGGGTTCGTGCTGTTGTCGAAATCAATAAGAGAACCGCTTACCTCATCCTCCTCCTGATAGAGTGTCGCCTGCAACTGAATACCGGCATCTTTTGCCGTCGCTATCTGATTGCCTGAGTATTCAAGCGCTCCAGCCTCGGCATTAAGGCGGAACGGAATCTCGACGGCCGCAGGCGAGAAGATGCCCGAAGAATCAGCAAAGGAGACGACAACGATGTAGTCTCCTTCCGGCATGTCAGGGTTGACGAAATGATGTATCGTGGAGGCGCTTCCTTCAGAATCAGTGGCGCCGACAGAGTAGCGGTATTCCTCACTGCCGTCTTTGAGGATCGAGAAGTTCAGTGAACCGTACTCGCCAAGAGAGTCAAGGGCCGGCGTTGCCGTAATATCGCTGACATGGACGCTGAAGACGGCCGTATCAGACCACTGTCCTTCCACATCTCCGGTGTAAGTGAGCCTTGCCCGCCGTTCAAGGACGGTCACAGTTACTGTATCCGTGGCAATGTTGTCGAGGTGGTCTACAGCCTTAAGGGTAAGGTCATGACGTCCGATTCCGAATGTGTGAGTAAGGTCTTCGCTATTGCCGATAATAAGCCCGTTTACAGTCCAGGTAATGATCGGATTTCTGTCGAAGCCCTCTGGCTCGGTTACTGCTGCATCAATAGTCAGGGTTCTTGTGCCGTTCCTGTCTGCATGGACAACAATATCAACTCCGGCATTCACGGAAGGAGGCGTATTGTCGACAATGACAGATAATGTTTTGGCAGGCTCGGTATTTCCTGCATTATCTGAGCTTCGATAATATATATCGTGAGCACCCTCTACTGAAATTGTGAATGGCGCATAAGGAGTCCAGGCGCCGCCATCAATCCTGTATTCTGTCTTTGCAACGCCAGAGTGGTTATCTGTAGCAGCTAAAGTAAATGACGTGTTTCCGGTCACAAACATCCGCCCATTTGCTTCATGTTTAGGCATACCGGCACTAAGCCTCGTCTCTGGAGGTATATTATCCAACTTAACAATGAAGCTGACAGGACCCGCAAAGCCCTTGTTTCCAGCCCTGTCCGTCGCCCTGAAACTGATCGTATGGGTGCCCTCATCTGTTTGTGATAGTGTCCATGCCGTCATGTATCTCCCGGCCAATAGATCAGCAACCGGCAGCAGTCGCCAGGAGCCGCTGTCCAACCGGTACTCAACGCTTTCAATGCCGGAGGAATCGTCAGTCGCTTTCACCTCTATATTTATGCTGGATGTATAAGTCCCTCCTGATGCCGGCGATAAGATCGACACAATAGGAGCAATTCCGTCCTTTACAACAAACGTACAGGCTGCCGCTGTATGAGTGATTCCCTGATGAACGTACTGTAGCAGCACGACATAAGTCTTAAACTGCATATTCGTCGTAGAGACAACAAACTGACCTGAACTCGTCGCAGCCATATTCAGATTAACAGTGCTTTCAAAGGTCTGCCTGATTTCCTGAGTGTCGGGATCGACCACGAGGACCTTGATTGCGAGGTTATGAATATCTTCGTTGCCGGTATTCCAAACGCTGTACTTCAATGTCTCTGAGTTGCCCTGATTGACAGGGTTAGGCTGAGCAGTGATAGTTCCGGCAAGGCCTGCGCCTGTTTGTGATGTGCCCAATATATCGAAGGTCGCCTGCGATACGCCCAGAACTGATATGTCCTCAAATAGTTCGAGCTTCACCGTATACTTCCCTTTGGTGTTTATGGCTGTGTTCCAGAGACTCTCAAATGTCGTAAGCCCGCCGGGCGTAATTACAGGGATGGTCTTTGAATCAACAAAGAGCAGTTGCCCCTGGTTATCGAATAGGGATATCTTTGCCTTCAAGTCACGGAAAATATAATTTGGACTTTCACTCCGGATTTGAGATGTAATTCTGACCGCTTCATTGGCAGTGTATGTGACTTTATCTGTTGTAACCGATGTGGTCGCAACCTTGGCCGGCAGTATGGCAAGGTCGGTAAAAGCTTCCGCTGTCGTCTTTTGATTGTCATACAGGATCAGCCTGGCTCTGTAGTTTCCTGCATAAATTAAACCAATGTTAAAGGCAAGATCAGCTAAGAATTTCGTCTCACCAGGCGAAAACTCAAGCGCCTGCAGCAATGCTACTTCCTTGACAAGCGCCCCTTTACTATCCTCAACCACGATCTTTGCATCAATAGTCTGTGCATATTCGCTGTGGCTCTTTATACTTGCGCCTATTTCCACATTTTCGTTTGGCTGATACCCAGGCTTATCGGTTGAAATACTGCCTTCGAGGGCAGAATTAAGCACATGCACATACTGGGGACCGAGTTCGGCCATAACCGGATTGCCGTCTACGTCAGTATAATAGATCACCAGTTTCCGGTTAACAAGCCTGTCCTCCCCAGGTATCGGATGAAGAAGATTAACATGGAATGAAAGGTCCTGTATCTCTCCTATGGATATGTGAGAATATCTCCATTCTATTTCGACAACATCTCCTGCCTGAGAGATACTGTAAGGGGTTGGTGAAATGGATAACTCATCTGCTGTTATATTCGCATTTGAGATCGTATCGATTACTCTCACGTCCGTGAGAGCAATAATCCACTCATTATTGACGGTCTTCGATATCACTGAGCTTCCGTTTACTGTTGCTGAGGCTTCTATGCTGTCCACTCCTGCACGCATGCCCTTATAACTGAAGGTGGCGATCCCGGCACTGTCTGTAATGCCCGTGCCGCCTATGCCGGTATGTGGACCTGATTTCACGGTAAAGGTGACTGTCACGCCCGAGCCAGGATTCCCTGCCTGGTCTACAATCTTCGCCAAAATGGTGTGATATTTGCTGATCGGGACAGTCGCGGATTCAGGAGAAAGCTGTATGCCCACAACCGGAATCAGACAGGGGAGACCGGAATTGCCGGTCGCCGGGTCATTAGGCACTGGATTCCAGGCCTGTTTCAGCTCAAGCATCCAGATCTTTGCAAGGTTTTGTATACCATCGGCAGTCCCAACCGCTTGACCGGCATTAAGGTCGGTCTTGTCGAAGCCGTCATAGATTATAAGTCCCTTCCCATACTGCGCATATGTATGGACCGGGCCCGTTACACCATTGTAGTTCTCGGCTGTCATGTCAATGCACCAGTTGGGGTCCTGGGTTATCAGGACGTTAGCGTCGCCTACGGCAGTTGTCTGGTTGCTGATGTAAGAGACATTGATATAATTGTCCGACAATATGTTTTTACTGGAGAGGGTATTTTCTTCAAGATCGGACAGTGTCCCGGTTGAGCCCATCTGGCCCGGATTGCTTGTGATAAATGGATAGATAAATTTTGAATAATCGGTACTCCGGCATTCGGAATCCCATATGATCAGCTTGCCTCCATTGGAAACGAAATTCTCGATCCGGCTTTTGAACTGGTTATTTGACAGGAAATTATTGATATCACAGATTCCGACAAGAACAACTGTGTCATACCCCCCGGCCACTAACGGATCTGTTGCATTATCACGAATAGCCTCCACAGAGAGATCCACAAAGTCAGGAACATAACAATTAAGCGCGGTTGGAAGAGATCCTCCATAGTTATACCTACCGCCGGCATTTGGAACAAGCGCTATCTTCTTGCTGGCTAGTTCGTATCCCACAGGCAGAATTGTCGTGGCGCTCGCCTCGTTCGAGTAAGCAGAATAATTGGGATTTCTGTATGCCTTAACCCTGTAATAGTATTTCTTACCCGGTACTAAACCGGTGTGTGAATAGGTGGTCGTATTTGCGGTGACATAAGTCAGATACTTGTAGTAAGTTTCCCCCTCTATCTTGTACTCAATATGAAAATATGCTTCAGTCGTTGAATTATCTGTCCATGTAAGTCTTATCTCTGAGCAGGAAATGGGAACAACAGTCAAGTCTGATGGAGCATTGAAGGGTAATGTAGTTGCTCTGACTTCATTAGAGTATGCGGAATATGCGCCGTTGCCATATGCCCTGATGCGGTAGTAATACTCCGTGTTCGAATATAAGTTGTCGTAGTCCGTTAAAGTCGTAGTATTGGCTGCGACATCCTTCAAGTCGTAATAAGTTCCGGTGGCGCCTGACTTCCGTTCTATAAAGAAGTACGCCTCCTCAGTGGAGTTATCGCTCCATGTAAGTTTTATCTGCCAATGCGAGAGGGCTGTGGCCGTCAGGTTCGAAGGAGCATTTATGGTCAGAGGCGTAGCCGTAGCGCTGACCTCATTGGAATATAGAGAATATCCCCCATTGTTATATGCCCAGACGCGGTAGTAATATTCCGTGTTTTGCAATGCCGAAGTATCCGTGTAAGTCGTAGTATTTGTTCCTACATAAGTGAGAGTGGAATAAGATCCGGCGACGCCTGTCTTCCTTACGATATAGAAGAGTGTCTCATCTGAAGAATTATCGGTCCATGTCAGTTTTATTTGTGCACCGGACAGGGCAGTGGCAGTCAGATTCGAAGGAGCACTTAATATCTGGGTTGTAGCACCTGCCTCATTGGAATACTGGGAATATGCGCCGTTGCCATATGCCCTCACGCGATAGTAATATTCCGTATTATGTAATGCCGAGGTATCTGTGTAAGTTGTAGTATTGGCTGATATATAAGTCAGGTAGTAATAGGTTCCTGACGCACCTTTCTTCCGCTCTATATAATAGTCGGTCTCATCTGAAGAATTATCGGTCCATGAAAGCTTCACCTGATAAGACGAAAGAGCTGTGGCCGTCAGATTGGAAGGAGCGTTCAGGATCAGAAGCGGGGTGGTAGCGCCGGCTTGATTCGAGTATTCGGAATATGCGCCGCCGTTAAAGGCCCTCACGCGGTAGAAGTATTCAGTGTTATGCAGTGCCGTAGTATCTGTGCAAGTCGTTGTATTGGCCGCTACATAAGTCAGATGGTAATAGGTTCCGTAAGTACCTGTCTTCCGTTCGATATAGAAGCGTGTTTCGTCTGAAGAGTTATCGGTCCATGTCAGTCTTATCTGTGAGGAAGACAGGGCTGTAGCCGTAAGGTTGGAAGGATCGTTTAACGGCAGAGTCGTCGTGCCGGCTCCATTTGAATATGGGGAATATCCGCCGTCGCCATAGGATCTTACCCGGTAGTAGTATTCCGTGTTCGGTTCTAATAAGTAGTTATCCGTGTATGCCGTTGTATTCGCTCCTATGTAGTAAGGCATGATGGAATAAGTTCCGGAGGCACCTTTCTTCCGTTCTATGTGAAAGCTTTTTTCCTCAGCAGTGGTATCGGTCCATGTGAGTCTTATCTGTGAGGAAGACAGAGCAGTAGCCATAAGGTTGGAAGGGGCCCACAGGCTCATGATCGGGGTCGTAGCATTGGCTTCATTCGAGTATTCGGAATATTCTCCGTTATAGGCCCTCACTCGATAGAAGTATTGGGTATTATCCGATACTGAAAAATCAGTGTAAGTCGTGACATTGGCCCATACAGAAGCTATGACAGAATAAGATCCGAAGGCGCCTGTCTTGCGTTCGATATAAAAATTCATCTCGTTCAAAGAATTATCGGCCCATGTCAGTTTTATTTCACAGGAAGGCAGGGCAGTGGCCGTCAGGCCGGAAGGAGCGAACAAGGGCAAAGCTGGGGTAGTGGCGCCGGCCTCATTCGAGTAGAGAGAATTTCCACCGTCGGCATAGGCACTTACACGGTAATAGTATTCCGTGTTCGGTTCCAGCGTGGAATCCGTGTAAGTTGTAGCATTAGCAGATACAGAGGCCAGGTAGTAATAGGTTCCGGAGATGCCTCTCTTCCGTTCGATAGAGAAGCTTGTCTCCTCCGCAGAGTTATCGGTCCATGTCAGCTTTATTTTCGAGTAAGATATGGCTGCAGCCGTCAGGTTCGATGGAGAGTTAAAGCTCAGAGTCTTAGCGCCGGCCTCATTCGAATAAGGGGAATATCCGCCTGCGCCAAAAGTCCTTATGCGGTAGTAGTATTCCGTGTTCGGCGCCAAGCTGTGATCCGTGTAAGTTGTAGTATTGGCTTCCACAGCAGTCAGGTATGAATAAGTTCCTGTGGCGCCTGTCTTCCGTTCAATATAAAAGTTTGTCTCACTTAAAACGGTATCGATCCATGTGAGGTTTATCTTTGAGTGTGAGACAGCAGTGGCAGTCAGGTTCGATGGAGAGCTAAGACCCAGCGCTATAGCGCCGGCTTCATTAGAGTATTCTGAATATCCACCTTCGACATATGCACACACGCGGTAGAAGTATTCCGTGTTCGGCGACACGCTGGTATCCGTGTAAGTCGTAACATTGGCTTCCACTGAAGCTACTATGACATAACGTCCAAAAGAGGATGTCTTCCGTTCGATATAGAAGAGTGTCTCATCTGAAGAGTTGTCGGTCCATGTCAGCTCTATTTGAGAGGAAGACAGGGCTGTAGCCGTCAGGTTGGAAGGGGCGGTCAGACTCATAATCGGGGTTGAAGCGCTGGCCTCACTCCAGTCCTGAGGATAATATTCTCCCTCAATTGCTGCCACGCGGTAGTAGTATTCCGTGTTCGGCGATACCGAGGCGTCTATATAAGTCGTAACATCGGCTCCTGCAAAAGCCAGGTAGGAATAGGTTCCGGATGCGCCTGTCTTCCGTTCGATATAGAAGAACAGCTCATCTGAGGAGTTATCAGTCCATGTAAGTTCTATCCGCGAGTAGGACAAGGCAGTGGCCGTCAGACTTGAAGGAGGATTGGGTGTCGCAGCCCAGAGGAGGCCTGCCGGAAGCGTGAAGAAAATAATGAGGGATATTGCAGTTAATAAGAGATATTTTTGCGAGCTGAGAATCCTTCTCATTGGTTCACCTCCATACCCTGCAGCCGAATATCGATACGGATATGCTTATCCCCATCAGGAACAACAGTCGTCGGGGCTAACGTCTTACCAGCTTCAATCCTTATGGAAGGAGAGACATAAATAGAAAGAGATTCTACCAGAAGATCAGTTCCTCCAGAACGAATCTTCACGGTCATTGGATATTGCCCGCTTGCGCTAAATATATGTCTAAATCTGCCCAGTTCTATAGTTTTTAAAGGTTCTGACGGCGTTATAGTGAAGTCCACTTTGCCGCTATGCACGGGGTTCCCGTCAGGTGCCTTGACTTCATATTCCGCCGAAAGAGGCAGATCCACGTTCGAGCTGTTGGTCACAGACGCAGAAACAGCAATCGTCTCGCTCGATCCGATATTGAGGAACTTTGGAGTTATCAGGGGGACAACCCCGTCTATCGCAACAGTCGAAACAATACCGAAGGTCGTATGGCTGGCTGCAAGGAGGCTACCCTTTCCGGAGTCGAATACGCTGAGGATAATTTCATAATGTCCCGGAGGATATATGCTCGTGTTCCATTGCAGTGATATGGTTTGAGTGCCGCTTGATTTCAACGTTAAACCAGAGGCTTGGCCATAGGGAATAGAATCAATCAGATTATCGTCCTGATCAATAACTTTTGCGGTAATAATGACATCCACCGGCGTCGCACCTGCATTCTTTATGTCTGCAGTTATATCTACAGTATTTCTTGAAGCATAGCTTTTCTTGTCGGTTCCAAGAGCAATGATTTCTATATTACCTGCCTGACTTCGGCTGAGACCTACATCTATCAGATACTGCCCGTATGCCTCCATATGCACAGCATTAAACCTGGTGTCATAGCCTGCAGCCGATGCCTTGAGACTGAATTCGAGGAGGTTGATGCCGGAAAGGGTATATGCACCGGATGAGTCGGTCTTCGCAGTCTTGTTTGTTCCGAGCATTGCGACATCCGCATTTGATATCGGATTACCGGTAGCGACATCCGTGACCCTCCCGGTTACGGTTGTGCTCGTCGCAGCCTGGGATAAGAATATGGTCTGCATATCCGTTATTGACCCATGCATGATAATCTGATATTTCTGACTTAGATAACCGGAAGCAGAAATAGTGACCAGATGCGTGCCCGGGACGACCCCGGATATGGTGAAGACACCCTGTTCATCGGTTGTTGTTTGGGAGCCTCCTGAAATGGAGACGACTGCTCCTTTTATCGACGTCTTTGCGGCTGCGTCAAAAACCTTTCCTCTGAGAGTCCCGGGTTGCGGCAGAGGAATCATCTGAAAATCAAAGAACGATACTTCTCCTGCAGTTATGGTCAGACTGCCATTCAGCAGATAAAATCCTGCCTTCGATGCGGTAAAAGTTATAAAGCCCGGGGTGATGCCGCCTATCACAAAACTGCCGTCTGTCCCAGTAGCAGCGCTGCCGGTAAATGCACCGGTTACGTTAATCGTTACACCCTCAAGGGTCTGTCCTTTGTCTGCATCCGTAACAGTCCCCTTCATTACCCCGACTGACGGGTTCGACGTAAGAGGCAGAACACCCAGGTCCAGGATGAATCCTGCAGTCATATTCACGGTTGCCGACAGATCTGAATAACCCGAAAGCGAATACATTATCTTCTGCTCGCCCGGCGGGATATCCGATAACATATAACTCCCCGCCGGGTCGGTCATAGTCTTTATGTTCGCATTGCTCTGAAGGACCACCGAAACGCCATTCAGGGGCTGTCCTGTGGCCGCGTCCTTCACGACTCCCTTTATCGTGCCGGGAGTCATGTTCGAATAAAGCACGACCGTCCCAAGATCAGCAACAGAGCCTGCGATAATAGCCGAAGAGATCATTGCCTGCGCATAACCGGCACGTGAAACAATAATCACATGTGTGCCGACCGATATATTGAAAATCGTGAAGTTTCCGGCAGAATCCGTAAGAGCGGATATGCCCACATCGTCCTGAAGGGTAACTGATACCCCGCCTACGGGCTGCCCTGATGTTGCGTCAACAACCTTTCCGGTCGCTGAACCTGTTGCAGGCTGGGTCGTCACCGGGATCAAATGTGCATAGAAGAACAGAACTTCGCCCGAAGATATTGTTCCTGTAGTTGATACAGGGATATATCCTTCCTTTGATGCAGTTAAAGTCAGGGAGCCTGGTATGACATTGCCGATAATAAAGCTTCCGTCAGCTCCCGTTAAAACGGTCTCTGTAAAAGAGCCTGTGACCTCGATGACAGCATTTGCCATTACCCCCCCGTCTGTAACATCAGTGACTGAACCTCTAATTATTGAAGCATTCGAGATCGGATAAAGCGGGTTGGCCCCGATGTCAATGATCGAGCCTGCCAGACCGGCTACAGGAACCGTTGTCGTCATATAGCCCGAACGAGAAAAACTTATATTTTGGCTGCCTGCTGGGACCTTCGAAAGCGTAAAATTCCCAAAGAGATCAGTTACAGCCTTAACGGTTGCATCAGAAACCAGAACTACTGCAACTTTACTGAGCGGCTGATTCGTCGTTCCGTCTATAACCTTTCCAGTGACAATGCTCGTTGTGGGCCGGGGCGGAATTGAAGGCAGGTCTTTGGCCAGATTAAGCGTCTTCACGGCAACTGCAGTGCTGTAAGGGTCTCCAAGCCATGAACCATCTGCCGCTTGCTCCGATAGCACATAATAAAGCGCATTCCCCAAAACTGTTCCGTCGGTAGTAAGCTTGGACAATGCCAGGTATGCCAGAGCAGTTTCATAAACCGTCGAGGGCGAGCTTCCAAAACCGCCGTCAGGGTTCTGGTGACCAAGGATATAATTCTTTGCCTTCTCAATTGTTGAGGCAGTGGCGAGTGTGCTGGTCAGTTTTTGAAGAACTCCTGATACCATTGCCGTCATGAGAACATTGCTGTCGTCTTCCTGATAAAAACCCCAGCCGCCGTCGGACCTTTGTTTTGAAGTCAGGTATTCAACGGATTTTGCAATCGCATTCTGATCGGCATTCTGAATCCCGATCAGTGCCATTAAGACATTAGCAGTGTCCAACAGGGTGCTTCTGTACATATCGCCGCTTCCCCAGCCGCCGTCTGTATTCTGCCTCGAAATCAAATCGGACACCAACGATTGCACGTCCTGACCCGAGATGGAGAGCGCAGTGATCTTCCGGGCTAAATCATCTACATTCATCGAGATTGCAGCGCCGAGCCATTGAAGCCCATTTGCGTAATGCGTCTGGGCTGCCGTGAAATCCTTTAGAGCCGTTACTGTTTCTTCAGTGTCCCTGACAGCAGTCTGCGCCATATTCTGCCAGCTTCCATCGCTCTTCTGATTGTTCATGAGCCAGGCAACTCCAGCATCAATGCCAGGAGGGTTTGCAGCTGGAGAAGGCTGGTCAGGTATGCCGGGATTACTCGGGATATTACCAAGCGGGGACGGGACAACCTGCACCAGGCCCTTGCCGTCGGTAAGAATCGAATACCGTGTCATCCAGCCGCTTCTGACAAGTTCGAGCCCATATAATTCACTGCCGGTAAAAGTGCCGGGCGATGTGATGAAGATAAATGCTGTTTTAAATGATTTCTGTGAATCATCAGGGCCGGGCATTCTCTCTCCTTCAGCCGCGATAATGTCGTCAATCGTGACATGTCCGGCAGTCCCTGAGATTGTGATCCCGACTTCGGGCGATCTCTTTGGATCAATTTCAGGATTTTCGATGAGCAGCATCGGAGGCACCTGTGATTTATCGATAAATCCCATGA
>CAYUNK010000049.1:0-20184 GCA_964446125.1 uncultured Nitrospiraceae bacterium
TAAATTACCTCCCCTAAGCCCCTGGGAACTAAACCCCTCAGGGGCCTTTTTTTATCTCACTTCGGAATAGATTGCATCTTGGCCGCGGTCTTTGCTATGGTCGCGTGCGATCAGCATATAGATTGAAGGTATCACAAAGAGGGTGAAGAGGGTGCCGATAAATATTCCACCAACAAGGACGAGACCTATCGAATTTCTGGCTGCAGCGCCTGCGCCCGTAACAAGGGTAAGCGGGAAATGTCCGGCAATGGTTGCAGCAGTGGTCATCAGGATCGGCCTCAGACGGGTCATGGATGCCTCTTTCACTGCCTCTGCCTTGGAATGGCCCCGAAGCTGAAGCTGATTGGCGAACTCAACGATCAATATGCCGTTTTTCGAGACCAGCCCTACAAGCGTGACCAGACCGACCTGCGAATAAATATTAAGCGTTGTTGTCCATCCCTGCGTCCAGAAGGGGGTGTTGGGGTTGGGCATCTTCAAAAACGTAAAGAGCATTGCCCCGAACATGGCAAGAGGCACTGAACCGGCAAGGATCACAAAGGGGTCGCGGAAACTGTTGAACTGGGCAGCCAGCACCAGAAATATCAGGATAAGGGCGAGTCCGAAGGTGGCGAGGAACTTGCCGCCCTCAGTGCGAAGCTGACGGGACTCCCCTGTGTAGTCAATTACATATCCCTTGGGCAGGATCTTGCCTGCCTCGTCCTCCAAAAAGCGAAGGGCCTCATCCAGTGGCCGCATAGCCACGCCGCTCAGCTTTACTGCATTTAGCTGCTGGAAGCGGTTGAGTGAGCGGGCCACCACCGAATCCTTCAGAGTTGCGATGCTGCTCAGCGGGATCAGCCTGTTGTCAGGGCCCGTCACATGGATATTCTGGAGCTGTGCTGGGTTAAGCCGCCCGATGCGCTCTATCTGTGGTATGACCTTGTAGCTTCTGCCTGAGATATCGAATCTGTTTACAAACCCTCCACCCACAATGCCGCCCAAATCCTGGCTGACTTGCGCCAGGCTGAGTCCGAGGGCTGCCACCTTGTCGCGGTCTATTATGAATTCGGACTGGGGTTGATCTATCTTCACATCTATTACCGGCGGAAAGGCGAACATGTTGCTCTGCATCGCCTTCATCTGCAACTGCCGGGCAAAGTCAAGGATCTGATCCGTCTCTGCAGTGGATGCAAGAATGAACTCAACCGGGTAGCCGCCACCTCCGGGAAGGGCAGGCGGGGTTACCGGAAAGATCTGGATTCCGGGTATCACCTGAAGCTTCTGCTGCACCTCAGGCATGATCTCAAAGATATTGCGCCTCCTCTCGTTCCAGGGCTTTACAACCATTCCGCCGAAGCCGGAACTCGGAAAGGTGATCTGAAATGTAAAGTCAGTCTCCGGAACGCTCATAAAGGCCTCGTTGACTGCAGCCGCGTAGCGACTGTTCTGATCGAGGGTCGAATTTGCCGATGCGTCCAGGATTCCGAATATAACCCCCTGATCCTCGGTCGGGGCCAGTTCCCTTGCAGACATCATAAACATTGGAACAGTCAGCAGGCTAATCACTATCCAGACTGCATAGACTGCAGGCCGTGCCTTAAGTGTTGCCTCAAGCCTTCTGCCATAGGCTGCTTTGAGGCGGATGAAGTTGCGTGATATGCGGCCTGCCAGCCCATGCCCACTGATTCCAGGCTTAAGCAGACGCGCAGACATCAGCGGAGAAAGGGTGAGAGCCACAACCCCGGAGATGATTACTGCGCCTGCAAGGGTGAAGGCAAACTCGCGGAAAAGGGAGCCGGTCAGTCCGCCCTGCAGACCGATCGGCAGGTAAACCGCTGCCAGTGTTATTGTCATGGCAATGACAGGGCCGACCAGTTCACGCGCCCCAAGCAGGGCTGCCTCCGTGGGCGATCTGCCTTCGCCTATATGGCGCTCCACATTCTCGACCACAACAATGGCGTCGTCAACCACCAGACCGACAGACAGGACCACTGCAAGCAGTGTGAGCAGGTTGACTGTAAAGCCAAAGGACTGCATCAGGAAGACTGCGCCGATGAGGGAAATAGGTATCGCCACAACAGGAATCAACACAGAACGGAATGATCCAAGGAAGAGAAAGATAACCACGACAACAATCAGGAGAGTGTCGCCGAGGGTTTTCAACACCTCCTGGATGGCGTTTGTTATATAGTTTGTAGCATCATAAGCCACGCGGGACTGCATGCCGCTCGGAAGATCTTTCTGCAGGGCATCCATCTCTGCCCTGACACGCCTGATCACATCAAGGGAGTTAGCATTTGGAAGAGGCCATATTCCCATAAAGACGGCTGTCTGGCCGGAGAAGCGGACTTCAGCATCATAATTTTCTGCCCCAAGCTGCACATCTGCGATCTCTGAGAGCCTAATGATCCTGTTGTTCTGCTGCTGCACTGCCAGATTTCTGAACTCCTCAACTGTGCTGAGGTTTGTGTTGGCCGTCATGTTGACCTGGATGAACGATCCCTTGCTCTGTCCGAGGGCTGAGAGGAAATTATTGGCAGCCAGCGCCTGCCTCACCTGCGCTGGGCTGATATTGAGGCCTGCCATCTGATCCGGCTTGAGCCAGATGCGCATCGCAAAGGTGCGGGCGCCAAGGATGTCTGCTCGCTGAACTCCTTCGATCGCAGAGAGGCGCGGCTGGACAATACGCACGAGATATTCTGTTATCTCGTTCTGCTTAAGCATATCTGAGGTAAAACTCAGATATGCAGAGGCAAACTGGCTGTCTGCAGACTCGATATTGATTATCGGCACCTCTGCCTCAGGCGGAAGATCCCGCCGCACCTGATCAACCTTGGAGCTGATCTCTGCAAGGGCCTTGGTGGCATCGTAATTGAGCTTCAGCCTCACCTTTATGGTCGAGAGGCCGAGGCTGCTCTGAGACTCCATATATTCAATGCCGTCTGATGCTGCAATGGCGCGTTCAAGAGGCGTTGTGACAAACCCCCGCACCAGGTCTGCGCCTGCGCCTATATAGACTGTGGTGACGGTGACTGCCGCATTTTCGCTGCGCGGATATTGACGGACATTGAGGGTGGTGATCGCCTGCAGGCCCGCAATGATAATAAGAAGGTTCAGCACAAGTGCAAGTACCGGGCGGCGGATAAAGATATCAGTGATCTTCATTGGCGAAACAGTTCTCAGTTATTCTCTGGTTTTGGGGCCTGCTGGAAGTCAGGGGCCAGTTTATTGTCAACTACCACAGCCTGGCCATTGCGCAGTTTGAAGACGCCGGTGCTGACGATGGTTTCACCTTCGTTTATTCCAGAGGTGACAGCGACATAATCGCCCCGTTTCTCTCCGAGCCGCACAAACTGCTGCCGCAGGATCGTGCCATTCTTCTCATCCTTGCCCTGCTCCACAACAAAGACCGAGTCGCTGTATGGCGCATACAGGACTGCTGTGGCAGGGATGATCAAAACCTTCCGGGCTGAAGGCAGTTCAACGGTAACACTCACGAACATGCCGGGCCTAAGCTGCTCCCTGCGGTTGGATACAGTGCCCTGAAGCCTTATGCTCCTGGTGTCTGCATCTATCAGTGGGTTGATCGCCGTGATCCGGCCCTCTATAGCAGGCCCAGGCAGGGCATCGCCCGTCACCTTCAGAGGCAGCCCTGTTCTGATCTGCTGGAGCTGCTGCTGCGGCAGGGTAAAATCAACATATATCGGGTCGAGTGACTGGAGTGTTACGATGGGGTCGCCTTCGCGAAGGATCTGGCCAAGATTGACCTGACGAATACCGAGGCGGCCGCTAAAGGGCGCTTTTATCGTCTTTTTTGCTATAGTGGCCCGAATATTATCGGCCTGGGCACGGGCCTGCTCAATATTAGCCACTGCCATATCCCGGTCTGACCTTGAGATGAGACCCTTTGCAAGGAGCTGGTCAGCCCTTTCGAGGTTGGTTGTATGCAGATTTACCTGGCCCAGAATGCCCGGAAGCTGCGCCTCCTCAGATGAGGTATCCTGGCGGAGCAGAATATCTCCTTTCTTTACGAGACTTCCCGGCTCAAACTCTATCCTGACCACCTTGCCGGACAGTTCAGCCGCAACTGTGACACCCTGCACTGAATTGAGCGTGCCTACAGCAGTCAGCGAGGAAGCCCATGTTTCGGATACAACGGCTGCTGTGGTTACGGTCTCCGGCGGCGGAACAAACTGCTTTCCCTGGGAGATCATCGCCCTGATCTGTAGTGCCTTGATGCCTGCCAGGATTGCAACTACAACCGCGAGTCCGAGCAATGAAAAGAGTATGCGTTTTTTCATTATGAGGTTTTCCCTGCAGCAGCTTTATGTATTATAAGGATAATATGCAACACCGGGCAGATTACCATGAAATGATTATCTTTTTCAAACTCAGTGCTGCCGGGCCTGCAGTTTACTGCCGGCTCTAATGATGCCCTGTCACTCCCCCGGATACGATGAATGCCATGACATGCCCGCTGTCGGCCCTGAGAGGGGTCACCTGTTCCTTCGGGACTATGATAAGGTTTCCGGCAAAGTTGTACGACTGCGGCAGGTATACAGCCACGCTCTCCGGCAGGCCGAACATCTCGAGACTGTCTGCAGTAACAAATCCTATGGCCTGGAGACTGCCGCCGGGAGTGAGACTTACCAGTACAGGCTTGTCGAAACGCTTCTTCTCCCCCACGAATGCGCCGGTGAGGTCTTTTACTGAAGTATAAATCATCCGCACAAGAGGCAGCCTTCGGACAGTCCTGTCAACAAGTGCAACGAGCCGCTGGGTAACAAGATTTGAGGCAATGAATCCGATGGCAGTTATGGTCGCTATAGTCATGAGGAAACCGAGCCCAGGGATTTCGAATCTGAACAGCCCGTCAACCTTTGCAAAGATGAAGTATATGGCATAGATCGTCACCAGAGTCGGAATAAGAAAGATCAGCCCCTCAAAAAAATATTTTGTCAGCTTCTTCATGTTGGCTCCTTAGGTCTTTATGGTTGCTTTTAATTCACTGATATAATTCAGCCGCATATAGCATGCTCTATTGTGTGCGTTACGTTTATGGCTGTCAAGGGGCTTGACAGTGTCAATGTCTAAACAGATCGGTTCAGAAAAATGGCTGTAAATCCGGCGCCGGAGGCGGTTGCCAAAATGGAACAATGCGCGGTGTAATCATTCTGCAAGCCACAGGCAGATCTCTGATAATGAATGTCGTGAACGGCAGATGTACAGGATAAAGGTTCAGGCAGCAAAAAAAGGCCCCTGTATTACAGGGGCCTTTTTTGTCGAAAAACCGGCTTAGAAGAACATCTTCTGATTGATCAGTATGCCGAGAGATACGAGAAGCGCATAGATCGCAAGGGACTCGATCATGGCAAGACCGATGATAAGAGTTGTCGAGATCTTTCCGGAAGCTCCAGGGTTTCTTGCTATGCCCTCTGTAGCGCCCTTCAATCCCATTCCCATACCAAGGGATGCGCCTAAGGCAGCCACCCCGATGGCAAGGCCTGCAGCAAGAGCTGCCATGGTCTTGACAGATGAAGCATCCGCAGTCTCTGCTGCAGCCGGAGCAGTTGCTTCAGTAGCGAAGACCGCAACAGGCCCGAGCAGACAGATAACAGCGAATGTGATCACTGCGAGAGAAAGAATTCTTTTCATGTTGTTCTTTCCTCCTTTCTTAAAGACTTTTGTTTAATGTGCCTCTTCAACGGCACCGGCAAGATACAATGTTGCAAGCAGGGTAAAGACAAAGGCCTGGATAATGCTGACCAGCGAGCCCAGCGCAAGTATAAGCGTCGGTATCAGCCATGGTGTAAGTCCTGCAAGCACAAGCAGGATGATATGCTTTGCGACCATATTGCCGAAGAGCCTTACCGAAAGCGTGACAGGCCTTACCAGATGGCCGATCAGCTCAATAACGAATATAAGTATCATAAGCGGCAGGGCAGGGAGGGACCGGATAGGCCCGAGAAAATGCTTGAAATAGCCGATGCCGTGAACCCTTAAGCCGTACACATGGGTTGCAAGAAAGATCGGGACCGCCAGGGCAACGTTATTGTTTATATTGCTGGTTGGGGAATAGAACCCCGGGATAAGACCCATGAAATTGCATACAGCCACATAAAGGGCAATAGTGGCAATAACAGGGAAAAAATGCTTTGCCCAGTGGCGGCCTATGTTTTCCTGGCAGAGGTTCAGGATCCCTTCAGCAATTGTCTCGATGAAGTTCTGCAGGCCGGTCGGAACAAGCCTCAGGGATCTGTTAACCATAAAGGCTATAGTGATCAGTATAAGAGATGCAAGAAATGCATAGGACACATAGTGGGGAATCAAATGGACGTTTATTCCGATCATGTCCGACAAGAGAACTTCTTCGTGCATGGCAATCTCCTTGGGTAAAAAGTAGGCTAATATTACCTAAGAAAAATCAGAGAAGTCAAGGATTTGTAAGGGTTTTATACGTCCATAAAAAATGATAATAAATACAAAATCTTGCATTTTTTCCGGAAAAGTGTATTAATAACCCTGATTAATAATCTATCTTGTTTTATATTCTGAAAGGCAACAGGAAGACGCATGGCAAAAGAAAGAATAAAGAAAGATATCACTGATGAGGAGAGGCACAGTCTCCCTCTCTATCCCATCGGCATCGTTGCTGAACTGATCGGAACGACTGATCAAACGCTGAGGCTTTATGAAAAGCACGGCCTTATCAAACCGGCACGCAGGAACAAAAACCGGTTCTATTCAGAGGATGACATAAAGTGGCTTCGGTGCCTCAGGGATCTGATCCATAACAAGAAGATCAGCATAGAAGGCATCAAGAAGCTCCTTGATTATGCGCCCTGCTGGGAAATTACGAGCTGCCCTGACGACCGGAAGGGCAAGTGCTCTGCTTATATAGACAAGACCAAGCCTTGCTGGGAGCTTAACCGTATGATCTGCAATACTGATTCAGGCAGGATCTGCGAAGACTGCGTTGTCTTTATCTCCAAGAATATGGCAAGGAAGAAATAGGGTTTATTGCTTCTGCCTCTTCTTTCCCTGTGAACCGGTCTGCCTGAGGATCTGTATATGCCTGCCTTTATTCAATCCAGGTTGATTTGAGCAGGATCTTTTATCTCCCATATGGATCTGGATGCTGCGTATTCATTCGGCTGGGTGCCCTCCCTGAAGTATTCTTTCATGCCTGAGTCGTCCATGGCAAGAAGACCTGTCTTGGGATCTATAGACAGGCTGACAATGCCTTCAGGATGCGTGAACCCTTCCGGTTCTCCCTTTACTGCGCTGCTCATGAACATGGTCCAGATCGGCGCAGCTGCCTTGCCTCCTGTTTCCTGGGGCCCGAGAGTTTTTGCATTGTCAAACCCCACCCATACTGATGCAACGAGGCTTGATGTATATCCGACGAACCATGCATCCTTGTAATCATTAGTAGTGCCGGTCTTTGCTGCAACCGGCCTGCCCAGGGCTTTGGCCCTCCAGCCGGTGCCGTATTTTACAACGTCCTCCATCATTGAGGTTATGAGGAATGCCGTCTGGGGGCTGATCACCTGTTGAGGTTCAGGCTCATTTGTTTCAAGGATCCTGCCTTTACTGTCGGTCACATATTTCAGGGCAATAGGGTTTGACTTCATGCCATTGCTGGCAAATACATTATACGCCATGGCCATATCAAGAGGCGTAATGCTGAATGACCCGAGCGCTATGCTCAGGTTTCGCGGCATATCTGCAGAAATTCCTATGGTCCTGGTAAAGTTCATCAGCGCATCAAGACCGATGGCATCCACAAGCCTTATAGTTACTACATTCCGCGAATAGGTGAGCGCTTCTCTGAGGCGCGTAGGGCCATAATACTTGTGGTCATAGTTCTCCGGGGTCCAGTTGCCTTTGGGCCCCCCTGAATAGGTGACGGGCTCATCCACAATTAGGCTTGCAGGCGTGAAGCCATGGTCCATTGCAGCAGCATAGATAATCGGCTTGAACGATGAACCCGGCTGGCGCTTGGCCATAACAGCGCGGTTGAAATCGCTGCGCGAAAAGTCGTATCCACCCACCATTGCCCTTATAAAGCCTGTATAGGGTTCAACCGCAACAAGTGCGCCCTCAACTTCCGGGTCCTGTTCGAGTGCAAGTGTGACGATGTTTTTCTGGATGGCCTTGATGCTGACCCTGACAATATCACCTGGGGCAAGGATCTGGTCAAGACCAAAGTTTTTCAGAACCTTGACGCTGCCTGACTTGCTGAGGGTCCTTGAAGCCCAGAGGGCATCTTTAATAGAGAGCTTGCCTAATACTCCCCTTGTCTTGATAGTCGCCTCCTGGGCAGTCACCTTCAGGACAAGGCCGGTATATATATCGCCTGGATTGTTTATGACGGTTGTCATCATTTCGCGGGTCTTGAGTTCTTTCTCTATATCAATGCCCTTTTTGGTGTCAATAGCGCCGCGCCATCCCCTGCGTTTGTCAACTTCTCTGAGGCCGCTCTGCATGGAGTTTGCTGCAGACAGCTGCATGGCCCTGTTGAGCGTGGTATATGCCTTCAGCCCTGTCTTGTAAACAGCCTCCTCCCCGTATCTTTCCTCCAGATACTTCCGGATATATTCGACAAAATAATTGTTTGCCTCGACGCCCTTCTTGTGGCTTGACAGGGACAGGGGTTGATTGTAAGCGTTTTCCCTATCCTGTTTAGTAATATATCCCTCTTCCTCCATCCTGCCCAGCACTGTGTTCTGCCTGACTTTTGCACGCGCAAGATCGTTAAAGGGAGAATAAGTGGTCGGGGCCTTCACCAGGCCGGTCAGGATGGCTGCCTCTGCAAGATTAAGCTGTTTTGCCGACTTGCCGAAATAGGTGCGGGCTGCCATCTCCAGACCGTAGGCGCCATGTCCGAAATAGACTTTATTGAGGTAAAGTTCAAGGATCTCCTGCTTGCTCAGATTCTTTTCGATCTTGAAGGCAAGGGCTGCTTCGAGAAGTTTGCGCTTTATGGTCTTTTCGGATGACAAAAATACGACCTTGGCAAGCTGCTGCGTGATGGTGCTGCCGCCCTCCTTCAGGCTTGCATGCATAATGTCTTTTATGATCGCCCTGACAATCGCAATATAGTCTATGCCCTTATGCCTGAAGAAGCGTGCGTCTTCAACCGCAACGACTGCATGTATCATATGTTTGGGGATGACATCTATAGAAACAAATATCCCCTTTTCTGCCTTGAGTTCGCCGATCAGGATGTCGTCATCAGCATAGATCTTTGTGCCGCCGGCAGCCTGATAATTCTTCAATTCGTCAATTGAAGGAATGCCCCGGGCAATTGCCACATAGCCGCCTGCAATACCGCCGATAAGGATGGATGACAGGACGAGGATAATGATGAATCTTGATTTCACAGTAGGTTAGATTATACCCGCCCTGAGAAAAGACTGTCAAAAGAAGACCATATCAGTTCACGGTTTATTTCAGTCTCACAATCGTCGCGCCCCAGGAGCCTGCGGTCTCGTCGGCCGGCCTGAATGAGGCGACCCCGGGCATCCTGCCGAGAATCGCATGCACTGTCTTTCTGAGGGCGCCTGTTCCTTTCCCGTGGATGATGCGAACCTCGAAGATTCCCCTCGTTCTGCATTCCTGCAGATAATCAGGAAGCAGGTCTTTCACCTCTTGAGGGCGGAAGGTATGCAGGTCAAGGACGCCCTCGATCGGCAGTTCGATCGGATCAGGTTCAGAATAATTGTCTTCTTCCATAATGCAATTGGCTCTATAATAAGACCATGGACAGGGAAAAGGCCATTGAGCAGGTACTCGATTACCACGAAAAGACCAAGCATCACCCGAACCGTCATGCAAAAGGACCAGGCCAGATGGACTGGGCAAACAAGCCTGAGCCCTTCAGGTCTTATAAAGGCGCAGAGTCTGTAAGACTCCCTTTACTTGCCAAAGACCCTGCTGCGCCCTGCAGCGCTCTTTACGGCCGCACGCAAAACATGCCCCTTCCCATGCGGATAGAACATGTTGCCTCAATGCTTGAACTCTCTATGGGGCTTTCTGCATGGAAGTCGTCTCAGGGCAGCAGCTGGGCCCTGCGGATGAACCCCTCAAGCGGCAATCTCCATCCTACAGAGGCATACCTTATCCTGCCGCCTTTGGTCTTTCAGGCTGAACAGGGCGGGGTATTCCACTACAACCCTTATTCTCACAGTCTTGAGCAGAGGGCGGCAATAAACAGTGATCTCTGGGATATGATAAGGGATCACTTTGGCTCAGACCTATTTTTCCTCGGCCTAAGCAGCATCTACTGGCGCGAGTCCTGGAAATACGGAGAGCGCGCATTCAGGTACTGCAACCTCGACACAGGACATGCAGTCGCCTGCCTCAGCTTTGCAGCCAACCTCCATGGATGGCATGTCCGATTCCTCAGCGACCTTGCAGACAAGGATATAGAGACTATGTTGGGTCTTGATAAGACCGTATGGCACGAACAGGAAAGGGAATGGCCTGACCTTCTTCTTATGGTTCACAGCAACGCAGACAAGCCCGGATTCAAGGGCCTGCCTCCTGATATCATTAACTCATTCTATTCGCTTCAATTCAGGGGGTCGCCAAATCAGCTCAGCAGGATACATGCTGGCTGGGAGATCATAGACAAGGCTGCAGCTGCTACAGAAAAAGTCCGGTCGCCGGAGTTCATCGGCAAATTCAGCAGTCAGGATTATATTAAAGAGCATTCTGCCCTGCCGCCTGCGGCAACGGTCATCAGACAGAGAAGAAGCGGTCAGGAGTTTGATTCTGCATCCGGAGTAAGCAGAGAGGTCTTCTTTGCAATGCTGGACAAGACTGTTCCAAGGCAGAACTGCGCGCCTTTTGATGTCGGCATTGGAGATGTATCAATACATCTTGCGATATTTGTCCATAGGGTCACAGAACTTGAACCAGGCCTTTATCTTCTTGTTCGCGCTGAAGAGGGTTTCAGGGAATTGAAAGATAGATGCCGCAATGATCTCATGTGGCAGTCAGTCAGTAATGCGCCCGGCAGTTTAAGGCTCTATCTTCTCGAAAAAGGAGACTGTACAAAGCTCGCATCTGCAGTAAGCTGCTATCAGGACATAGCAGGCAAAAGCGCCTTCTCTCTCTGCATGCTGGCAAGGTTCAGAGAGAGAATCGAAAAAGATCCCTCCTTGTACAGAAGGCTCTTCTGGGAGGCAGGGATGATCGGGCAGATACTCTATCTTGAAGCAGAAGCCCACGGGCTGCGCGGCACCGGCATCGGCTGCTTCTATGACGATATGATTCACAGGCTTCTTGACCTGACCGACGATTCATACCAGGATCTGTATCATTTCACGGTCGGCAGGGCCATTGAGGACAGAGGCATCAAAACGAGGCCGCCTTACAATCATCTTAGACCATGATTAATCGGCATCCTGCAGCACTATCTTGATCAATAATCAGGCAGGCCCTGTTGAGCGACACTGCCTTCTGTCGGATCCGGGTCATGACTGACAAGCGTCCCCTTACGAGTCTGCGTCTCATGCTGCAATCAGCCATGCAGCTATAATTCTGTTTTGCATAGGACAATTTTCTTCCGTATATAAGTATTTCTTCCAATTGGCGCAACAGCGCCTTAGAGATAAACTGGAGTCAGAAGAAATAACCGGATGAAGGAGGATAAGACAATGTTACAGATCAGACACTTGGCAGGAGATCAGGTTGGAAAAGGTAATTACTGGAATTTCTCTAATGGTCAGCGTATCACGATGGTCAGTGCTGGAGTGCTTCCTGGAGAAGATTCAGTTGTGTATTATAAGGCAAGCCCCCTCGTCATACTGGTTGCAGGGCCGATCCTCGGACTACTCTATGCAGCTTTTTTGCCTTTTATCGGCCTGGCGATAATCGCGAAGCTTGGCGTCTCTAAACTCCTCGGCAGATCTGCTGAAGAGATATCCCGTATTGCAACCTTTAACTGGAACCCTTCTGAAGCCTATCTTGCAGGCAGGCGTCAGAAAAAGGGGGAGAAGATGAATACCGGGACGGAAAAGGACAGCCTGACAGACAGGGAAAAACAATAAAGACCATCAAGGGGGACAGCCGCAAAAGGCTGTCCCCCTTGATCTGCCTGCATTACGAAATCCGGTCGCCCTTACCGCTTATCGAACAATTTCCTGTACTGGCCGTATCCCTCCTTTTCGAGGTCTTCCTCTGGGATAAACCGGAGCGCTGCCGAGTTCATGCAGTACCTGAGACCTGCAGGTTTTGGCCCGTCACTGAAGACATGTCCAAGATGAGAATCGCCGTGCCTGGATCTGACCTCTGTCCGCGTCACAAACCAGCTCCGGTCTGTCTTCTCAATAATGTTGGCCGGTTCAAGGGGCCTGGTAAAGCTTGGCCAGCCTGTGCCGGAATCATATTTATCCAGAGAACTGAAAAGCGGCTCGCCCGATACAATATCAACATAGATGCCTGCCCTCTTGTTGTCATGATATTCATTGTTAAACGCAGGCTCTGTGCCGTCCTCCTGGGTCACCTTGTACTGAAGAGGGGTGAGCCTCTTCTTCAGCTCCTCTTTTGATGGCTTCATATAGGTCTTTGCCCCCTGCGCTGATGTCGTTATTTCATCCCTTCCTTTCCAGGTCTTTTCGAGGAACTGGTCCCGTCCTGAATTATAGCGGTAGAATTTGTATCGAAAGGGATTCTTTTTATAATAGTCCTGGTGATAGTCCTCTGCCCTGTAGAATGCTTCTGCAGGCAATATCCCGGTGACGATTGGCCTGCTGAAAATCCCTGAGTCTGAAAGCCTCTGCCTGGACGCCTCAGCCGCCTTCTTCTGGGCCTCGGTATGATAAAAGATTGCAGACCTGTACTGGCCTCCCCTGTCAACAAACTGCCCGCCGCCATCCGTAGGATCAATATTCCTCCAGAATATATCGAGCAGTTTCTCGTACGTTACGACAGACGGGTCATAGATGATCTGAACCGCCTCCAGATGACCGGTGCCTCCGGCGGAGACCTCCTCATACGTAGGTCTCGCCTTCCTGCCGCCGGTATAACCGGATATCACCTCCCTGACGCCATTGAGCTTTTCATAAGGAGGCTCCATGCACCAGAAACAGCCTCCGGCAAAGGTGGCCTTTTCCCAGTCTGCCCCAGTGTTGCCTTTGGCCGCTTCATCAGCCACGGAAATAGTCAAGGTGACAATCAAGCCGAGTATTGACAGCATCTTTTTCATTGTTGTACCCTATCCCCTTTTCATGAAGAAAATATGAACATATGCTTCTGAAGCCCTTTTGCAGTCGTCTCTGATGGTATGTCAATTCATGCATCTTCGTATCACCCATGATTTCATTATACCGCAGCCTGTTGCCTGGACAATTGTATTTATTTGCATTTGAAGCAATTAAGCCGCTCTGTTACAATGATCTCATAAGGAGATACCCCATGGCCTGGAAATGCCCGGAATGCAGCCAAACCAATGACAACAAATCAGGCAGATGCGCCTGCGGATATGCTTTTTATGATGTTCTCGGATTAAAGGAAGATGCTTCTGCCGAGTCGGTCGAGCAGACTTACGCATATCTGGTCAAGGTCTGGGAGTCTCAGGTTGAAGCTCATAGCGGCAGTTCTCGCGACAAGATGAGTGAGCGGCTCGGCAAGATCAATAATGCGTATGCAGTATTCAAACATATAACGAACTGGAATACCGTCCCTGCAGGCGGACGCAATACAGTTAGGATGGCGCTTGCCGGGGCAGCTGCCTTTGTACTTGTCATTGCGGTCATCTTGTTATTATCGAGCCGGAAATCCGTTCAGCCGACAGAGCTTCCTGTCGTGCCGCCTGGCCTGGCCTCGGCGCCCGAGAAGAAAGCATCTGCTGTGGTGACTGAGCCGGCGCCGGTTCAGTCGGCGCCTTCGCAGCCGGCTGCCGAAAGAAGAAATGACGCCCCTGATATGAAGGCTGAAAAGACTTCAGACTGGGCTATCGAATCTGTAAAGAAATCATACATGCTTGACCGCTTTTCGACAATTGGGGAGATAATGAACAAATGGACTGAAGAAAATGCTCACCGGCTGAAGATCATAGGATGGATCGCAAAGAAAGTTGACGACCATACATATCTGGTCACCTATACGGCAACTGATGGCATTATGCCGTCAGGCTTCTTCTTTGAGATAAAGACAGATACAGGCGAGATCAGGAACGTTGTCGGCAATGCTGATCTTCAGCAGAAATACGGCATAAAGTGATCACTGATCATGGAGGCTTCATGTCTGTATTTCTGCCGTCGGAGCGGCCTGTGCGGACTGTCTGAGTTCGTGAGGGGCAACATAAGAGAATTCGGGGGGACGAGATGAAGGAAAGATTAAATCCAATAACAGAAGAAGAAACAAGAACAAAAGAACTGCCTTACAAAAGGGATAAATGGATATTGGTTGAGTGTATGGAGACAGGAATGGTCTATTTAAAAAACCCTCCAAGTTACTCCCAATTCATTGATGAATTGGCATGGGAAAAACAGTTTCTTCAAGAGAGAGCAAGAAGAGAGGCAGAGGAGCCGATACTTTCATCCGTTAGTGCGCTGATAAAAACAATCAGGGCTCATGTGAGGAAACGGGAGAGCATAGAAATCGTATCAGAGAAACAGATATACGAATTGATGAAGATAAGGAAGACAACGGACCTCACAATAGTGGATGTGGGTTGTGGAACGGCAAGTGCATTACAAAAGATAACTCGGGAAATACATAAAAAAGGGAAAGTAAAACTTCATGTAGTAGGGATAGAATTATCCAAAGTACAATCGGAAGAAGCGGATGCAAATCTTAAACAGGTCGGCGGGTTTTGTATTCACAATACGGCAATAGAAGGGTTAAAAGAAATAGCAGATAATACAGTAGATTTATTTATTCTATGTTCCTTTCTCGAGCATGAATTGTATCCGCTTTCGTTATTGAAGGTCTGTAAAGCAAAACTACATTCAGGCGGCAGAATGATAATAAAAGTGCCGAACTTCAATTCAGTAAACAGAAGAGTAAGGCAACAACGCTGGTGTGGTTTCAGATATCCTGACCACGTTAATTATTTCAAGCCCGAGACGTTGAAATTAGTCGTGTCTAAAGCGGGACTGACAGTGAAAGAGGTGAATGATTTCCCGTTGAATGACAATATGTGGATGATTTGTCTCAATCAGCACTGAAAATTGACCGGCACTTCCATTTTTCTATTAAGAGACCCCTGTATAATATCTGATTTGCATGAATATAACTTGCGCAATAACGCTGCATCTGCTGGTCAGCCAAAGGCATCATGCAGTATAATGGGACAATATCATTCATACAGGAGGTTTCTGATATGGGGTTTAGACCACTTCATGATTGGGTTCTGATCAAGAGAAGTTTGCCTGAAGAAAGGACCATTGGCGGCATCATCATACCTGATGCTGCCAGGAGCAAACCTACTGAAGGCATTGTCGAGGCCATAGGGCCCGGCAGACTCGAAAAGAAGACAGGCGAAAAAGAGAAGAAGTTTATCCCGACTGTACTGATGCCTGGCCAGCGTGTCATCTTTATAGATTATATGACGAGAGAGATTGAACTTGATGGGCAGGTGATCACCGTCATCCAGGAGGATAATATCCTCGGCTTTTACGAAGGCGCCGGTGCGCTCACGATAAAGGAACAGTATCATGTTGAAGTCAGGCAGGAGCATCCTCCCATGGTACAGGCTGAGAAAGAGAAGCATCTAAACAAGAAGAGACTCGAGGTTGAAGTTACATTCAAAAAGGCTTCAAAAAAGGGTAAGACAGTAAAACAGATCAAGACTGAACCTGAGACAAAAAAGAAGCCTGCCGCCCCTAAAAAGGAGAAACAGATGAAAAAGACTGAAAAGAAGGCTGCACCAGCAAAGAAGGCTGCTGCCGACAAGGCCGTGAAAAAGACTGCAGCAAAGAAGACTGCAAAGAAGGCAGTTCCGAAGAAGTCCGTCAAGAAGGCCACCGTCAAAGAGACTCCGGCAAAAAAGGCTGCTCCGCCAAAGAAGACGGCTGCAAAGAAAAGCGCCGTGAAAAAAGTTGCTGCATCAGCCGGGAAGACTTCCGCCAGGAAGACCTCAAAAAAGGCTACTGCGAAGAAGAAATAACAGAGATCAACGCAGAGGAGGGCGCGGATGCGCCGTGCCCTCCTCTGCCCGTAGCTACAGAATGCTCCTGCTGTCTATGCTGCAGGCAATCAAATCCCGTTCATCTGTCCAATAATTCAGGCTCCCCTTCTATCGGAAAATCTGCTTTCTTCATCGCTTCCTTTATCGTCTTCAGGTCTGTCTTTGTATCATCAAATATTATTATCAGGGTTGCATTTATCATATCGTCGTCTACAAATGAAATGCCGGCAATGGACTTGGCAGCGTCACTGGCTGCCATTGCAGAAGATGCTCAGGTTATGCCCGGAACCTTAGCCTTTATCTTCTGATCTGCTGCATAAGAAACCGCAGCAGCGGAAATGCTTGCAATCAGGGCTGTCAGTAATGCAAGAAATATGATGCGTGGTCTTGTCATGGGCTTTCCTCTTTCATCTTTTTTTGCCGAGAGTTTCTTTATTATTCTGCGCGATAAGGCTGACCCGGCTTTCTGTTTTAGTATAGCACTTCTCTGGGTATTCATTAACCATCATGACTTTAACATCAACTTGTTCAGATATTGACAAGTTAATTAGTATCGAATAATATAAACTTATAGTTATAACTTTAGACAGGAGGTTATTTATGTTTAGCAGGATACTCAAATCAATTGTTCTTCCTGCAGCTCTGACAGCCGTTATTCTTGCAACAGCGGGCCTGTCATCTGCAGAAAAACCTACGGTTCTGGCCCCGTGCAAACAGTGCCACCAGCCTGAGAAAGACGTCGTAAGAGGAACCCTCGTATCAACATCTGACAAGTTCAAGAGCATCAATGTCCAGGTTGGGCAGAAACTGGTCTGGGTCATAAACTACGGAGATGACCTTAAGCTTGTCGGCGCAGACAAACTCGCTGCTGTCTCAAAGGGCAAGGAGATAGGGGTTAAATTTACAGGTGACGAAAAGAAGCCCTACGCCGTAAGCCTCTCTGTAAAGCCTGCCGCAAAGGTCGCTCCTGAGAAGCTCGTCTCTCTTGACGATATGGTCAAGCTTACTGCAATGGGCCCTGAAAAAGGCGGATATGTGCTTCTGGACTCAAGGCCAAAGCCGAGATACAGCGAAGGCCACATACCCTACGCTGTATCTCTTGACAATGCAAAGTTCGATGAACTGAAGGAAAAGCTCCTTCCTAAGGACAAGGACATCCTGCTGATCTTCTACTGCGGCGGCGTCACCTGAATGATGAGCCCGGAGTCTGCCCGTCGGGCAGAATCAGAAGGCTACACCAACGTAAAGGTCTATCATGAAGGTCTCCCTGCATGGAAGAAGGCAGGCAACCTTGTCGTATCAGAGCCGGCAGCGCTCAAGGATCTGATGGACAAGGACATTGCCCATGTGCTTATAGATCTCAGAAATGAAGGGGAGGCCCAGAAGGGCTTTATCCCAGGGGCAGTCTCGATTGCCTCAGGGCAGTTGAAAGAGGCCAGGGATAGGTTTCCCGGCGACAAGTCAGCGCCAATAATCCTTTATTCAGACAGTCTTGACGAAGAGGCATTCAAGACAGTAAGAGGCTGGGGATACAGCAACACATCCCTGCTGAAGGGAGGCATTGCTGCCTGGACAAAGACAGGCGGCGCTGCAGATACAGGCAGCCTCACATCATCCATATCATATGTGCCGAAGCCGAGGCCGGGTGAAATTGCGATTGAGGAATTCAAGGCTATCGCCGAAGCAGGCGCCCCTGACAAGATCATCCTCGATGTCAGGGAACTGGATGAAGTAGCAAACGGCATGATCAAGGGAGCAGTAAACATATCCGAGAGCACGATCAAAGACAGGCTCGCGGAACTGCCGAAAGACAAGGAGATCATCACGCATTGCGCTACAGGCCTCCGGGCCGAAAACGTATATGAGGAGCTGAAGGAAGCAGGATTTAAAACCCGTTTTCTGAATGCAGTCATCCAGATTGACAAAGACGGAACATACGAGATAACCAAAAAATAGCAGCAGACTGCAGAAGAGGAGGCAGACCGATGCCGGGACTGCCTCCTTTTTTCATATCAGGTCGTATCAGCAACTTTTTCTCCTGGCCGGCCGGCAACTCCATCGCTTTTCTGCCTGGCATCTGCCGGCAACTTTACATTCCCTGTCAGCATCCTGCAAAATGACAAAATAGAATGAACCATACAGAAGATCAGGATAAAAGCTTCAGGGCAGGGCTTTCTTCAGTCCTGCCGGAGTTGCTCAGGATATCATGGCAGGCAGGCCGGGAAATCCTGCAGGTCTATGATTCCGACTTTGCCGTTGAACATAAGTCTGATGCAAGCCCGCTCACACTTGCAGACAGAAGATCACACGAGATCATAGCAGGCAGGCTTGCCGGTCTTAAGTATATGATGCTGCCTCTTCTGAGCGAGGAAGGCAGATCCATACCCCATGATATGCGGAAGGACTGGCATAGATACTGGCTTGTTGATCCGCTCGACGGCACAAAGGAATTCGTCAAGCGCAACGGCGAATTCACCGTAAATATCGCGCTGATAGTAAATAATAGCCCTGTCCTGGGCGTCATCTATCTGCCTGTAAAGGATATTTTCTATTATGGGGTCCGTGGTCTCGGCTCATACAGGCTCGAAGGCAGCAGCCTGCTTTCTTCAGACTCTCTTGAAGAGATATGTAGAGGTTCGCTTCATCTCCCGCTCGTCGCCCCTAATGCATCACGCATCACAGTGATTGCGAGCCGTTCCCATATGTCGCCTGAGACAGAGCAGTATATCAATCACCTCAGGAAGGCATATGAAGAGGTCGCTATTGTCTCGGCAGGCAGTTCGCTCAAGTTCTGCCTTATTGCCGAGGGCAGGGCAGATATCTATCCACGGTTTGGCCCCACTATGGAATGGGACACTGCAGCAGGACAGGCAATCGTGGAGCAGGCAGGCGGAAGAGTTGTGAGGGCAGGCTCAGAGGAACCCCTGATGTATAACAAAGAGGACCTTCATAACCCGGATTTTATTGTACAGAGAGCGTAACAGAAGGATAGCGAGCCTGAAGTAGCAAGGGGTTTTTATTTGCCAGGATTACAAAGTGGCCTCGCCATGCCCTACGATAACCAAGTGGAAAGGCTAATATCAACATACAAGATCTGACCCTGACCCCAAGTTGGTGACGTACGGGATGCAATGCAAATGGGGTCAGTTGGCTGGTGCAGCAAGGCTGACACCGAATGCAATGAAAACTCCAGGTGTGGCGGAGATTGGTAACCGAAGAGTGGAAGGCGCAACAGACAAAAGGTTGCGCCATAGATTATTATTGGCTCTTGACAGGGTGGCCTTTAATGGGTGACCCCACTAAAACACTAAGATCCAAAAAGATGAAGCACCAGTCAGTCTTGTATTCTGTCTTTCCAGTAGTCGGGGTTTCTATGTAAATTTGCAACTGCAATGACAAGAATCTCCGTATCCAATGTCTGATATATGATCCCGTATGGAAAACGACGAAGTTGGCATCTTCGGGTGATATCCGTAAATGGGTGCCATGCCTGCGGGAAATTATTGATCCGATCCAGTGCATGAAGGGCTTCTACTAAAAATTCATTGCCCAATCCAGCCGACTCAGAATTATAATACTCAATGGAGTCGTCAAGCTCGAATTGCGCTATTTCAAGGAAGCTTATCTGCATTATCTGTGATACTTTGCCATAACTTCTTCAAGCGGAATAGCTCTGATCTTGCCAGCACGATATGCCGCTATTCTATCATCGATTTCTTTGCGCCACAGGCGGTCTATCTTTTCGTCAGGACGGTCAAGACTTGCAAGAATGTCATCAACAAGCGTTGCCCTATCCTTGACTGGAAGAGTCAATACCTCCTTCAATATCTGCTGGGCATTTACAGCCATTTTAGAGCCTCCTTGTTTTTTTCTATTATTTCACTATATTGGCCACTTTGTAAACTTCTGCTGTGCGAAACAGGGGACATTCCTTAAAAGACCTTTAGCTTGCTGAAACGTTCCAGTCCTTTGAAAGGAAACGGAATGTGCAAATGGGGTCTTTCATGTTGCATCTAACCTGTCTTTCGCCTGATTATGCGGCTTATGGTTGAGTAATG
>CAYUNK010000050.1:0-19875 GCA_964446125.1 uncultured Nitrospiraceae bacterium
GCTTCTCATACTCTTCGCCAGGCAATATGAAAATGCCAGAACAAATTTACCGTGAGACTGTTAAGGCTGTCCCTGCCTCTTGGGAGGCGCAGTCTTGATTTCGGACAGGCAGCCCTGCAATGCGCCCTGATCCCCTGCAGGGCCGCTTCTGATGAAACCTGCTGAAATCCGATCCATACTGCGCTATAATGGGAAAAAGGCAGTGGCGATAATCTGCCGCCTGTATGCCGGATTATTACTGATAGTCTTTCTGTATAAAACCATCCTCACAAGGAGGCCGCATGAATACGATCGAGATAGCTGCAAAGATGGAGCAGGAGGCGGTTGCATTTTATAGGCAGTGCGCAGAGAAGACATCTTCGCCTGTGGGCAGGGAAATGTTTCTGAGTATTGCTGCTGACGAGCAGTACCACTTTGAATGTGCGCTCAGGATGAAGGAGGACGAGTCTGTTGTGCCTTCGGCAACAACGCCCCTCGAAGACATGAAGAGGATCTTTGATAAACAGAAAGAGCAGATGCTGCAGAAGATCCCTCCGACTGCAGATGACATTGAGGCCCTGAAGGTGGCTATGAAGATGGAGGAAGAGGCGGTCGCCTTTTATGAGAAGGCCTCAACCCTTGCATCTAATCCAAAAGAAAAGCACTTTTTTGACTGCCTGATCAGGGATGAGCAGGAGCATTTCCATATCTTCCAGAATACCCTCACCTATCTTGAGGATTCAGGCAACTGGTTCATGTGGGAGGAACAAGGGATAGTTGAGGGATAGCAGAGGGCCTCTGCTGCTCAGTCCCTGCGGCGCGGCCGGACTCTGGAGAGACCTGCTTCATTTGTGCCATATATGCCGGCGCTAAAGGAGCGGTCATCCAAAGGCGAAAGCCGCCGCGCCATGGCCCGCGTTATGATGCCGTACCGCCTGGACCTGTCCAGTTTCACTGCAATACGGTGCATCGTCTCATCACTGGTCATCCAGTGGGCATGGTCAAAGGCCTTAAGGTCAAGTGGCCTGGTATAGCCTCGGAGGGTCTTTTCCCTCTGCAGGTTGTAGTAGTGCTCAAAGTAGGACATAACCAGCTCCCGCAGGTCTCGGTACACAGGCTCGCGAAAGCGGAGGCCTGCGAAGTTGGATTTTGCTACAGCTCCCCAGTGGCTGTCATGCCGGAAGAGCGCAAGCACATGGTCATCATCACGGCGGTTAGGCAGGAGGTTCAGGATCAATGCCGGATACCCGATGCGGCGGAGCAGCGAAGCAGCAAATACAGCGCCGTCAAAGCATTGGCAGGTCTGCTCATGCAGCACCCGAAGCGGACAGCGGTAGATCGTCTCTGAGGCGTATGCAAGGCCGTTGAGGTACTCCTGTATATGGGAAGGACTCCTGAGCCCCTCGATCTCCCTGAGTTCTCTGCTGCCCAGGCTGTCATTAAGCAGGTCATCAGCTGTCGGTTTGTCCTCTGTCTTATTCACGCGCTGATTTTAGCTGCTGCCAATCCGGCTGTCAACAGGGTTGAAGCAGTTGCACAGGAAGAGATGTTGCTTTTCTGCCTTCAAAAGGCTCAGAGGTATTGTCCTGCTTTGCAGGTGTATATCAAGTGACAGATTCATTTTTTCCTTGAATTACAGTTATAAAATTGACATGGCAGCAGATATGCACTAATCTAAAAACAAATAGAGGCAGTCTTAGGGGAGGAGCTTAGAGCAGAACCAGACCTTTGTGTCTGACAGCCGAACAAAAGGTCCGGCAGACGAATGCCGGGCAGCAGGCAGGATCAAGCAGCTGCCCGGTCTTCTTCTTAACAGCGCAGGCCGGAAAACGGTTAAGTCCGGCCACAGGGGCATGCTCAAAACTTCATCAGGAATTTAAGCAGATAATACCAGGCAAGCGCTGAAATGATGATGACTACAGCAGCCCCAAAAAATAAGGCAGTCTTTTTCCCCTGATTTTCTTTCTCTGCCCGGGAACTGTTTTTTGCGGCATCGTCTTTTTCTTCAGCAGGTCTCTGATCTTCGGGCCTGGAATGAGAGGGCATCTTTATGTCCAGCAGCTCCGAGCCCCCGAAATCCTTATATTGAACTTCCAGCCCCTGGGCGATATCCATTCCGCAGTACCGGCATACATCGCCCTCTTCCTGTTCTTTCCCGCAATGCTGGCATATGACTGTATGAGGTTTCTTCATCTCTCTTTCCTGGCCGGCCGAAGCTACAGGCTCTATGTCCTGATTTTACCGTTTTTTTTGATAAATGAATACTCGATCCGGACGCTTGTATCAGGAGGATCAGGCGCTATCTGAAGATATCCATCCAGATCTTGACAGCCGTTGCCGAGATGATCACTGCAAGGAGCCACCGAAGATGGTCGGTCTTTGTACGCTTGCCGGCCCAGGCGCCTGCCTTGGCAAGAGGGATCGCCCCTATTATAACTGCCAATGCCATCACAAAGGGGATCTGGTCGGTGGCTGTCTTGCCGATCATGCCTGCTGTTGCCGAGAAAAGGCCGATTGCGAGCGTAGAACCCAGGGCTACGCGCAGCGGTATTTTCAGGACATAGAGCATAAGCGGAATGGTGATGAACGCCCCTCCCTGTCCGACCAGGCCTGTCAGAAATCCGACAATGATTCCGATGCTGATAGTTGCAGGCCTGCTGAACTCCACCTGGTCCTCGGTCAGGTCATCCCTGCTGCTGCTTCTGGGGATGAACATCAGCACTGAGGCAACGAGCGCAAGGCCTCCAAAGATGAACAGCAGAGCTCCATCCGGAACCGCCTTTGAGATGAGCGAGCCGGCAAGAGACGAAAAAAAGAGCGACAGCCCGAGGGTAAGAACAAGGGATCTGTTGACGAGTCTCTGCCTCTGGTAAAAGAGCATCGCTGAGAGAGAGGCAAAGAAGCCCTGCACCATGGTGAGGCCGGTGATATGCTTGACACTGATGGGGTCAAAGCCAAAGACCTGCGGAGCGTAATGAAGGAGGGGGAACATCAGGATTCCCCCTCCGATGCCGAGCAGGCCTGAGAAAAAGCCGACCACAGCGCCGCAGAGGATGAGAAACAGGAGGAGTTCCGGCGTCACTAAGCAATCATCTCTCTACGAAGATGCGCGTCTCTGCTGCATCTTCTTCTGCCACATCTCCGATATGCGCAGCCAGTATCCCCTCTTTTTCGAGCGCGCTGATCAGGGCGGCCTTCCTGTCCTGCGGAACAAAGATCAGGAGGCCGCCCGAGGTCTGCGCATCGTTCATCAGCACCTTTTCGTATTCAGGCATATCCTGGGCCCATGTTACATGTTGATTATATATCTTGAGATTCCCCAGGGTTCCGCCCGGAGCGATGTCATTATTGACAAGCCTCACTGCCTCATCGAAAAAGGGAACTTTGCCTGAGTGAAGGTGAGCCCGGCATCCGCTTCCGGTAAGCACCTCATTGAGGTGGCCTATCAGACCGAATCCGGTGATATCGGTTGCGGTGCTCACCCCGACTTCGCACATGATCTCTCCTGCCCTTTTATTGAGCGTTGCCATAGACAGGGTAAACTCATCAATAACCTCCCTGCTGCACAATCCCGCCTTTACCCCGGTAGAGACGATGCCCGTGCCGATCTTTTTTGTGAGGATCAGGGCGTCTCCCGGCCTGGCCTTTGTATTGTCGAGTATCCTGTCAGGATGAATCAGGCCCATGATGGTGTAGCCGAATTTGGGTTCCTTGTCCTTGATCGTATGGCCGCCGATGATAGATACTCCTGCCTCGGTCATCTTGTCTATGCCGCCCTGCATGATCCTCTGAAGGGTGGGGAAAAATTCAGGGCTGCTCGGGAACATCGCGATATTCAGCGCAACCACAGGCCTTCCTCCCATTGCCCATACGTCCGAGAGGGAATTGGCTGCAGCAATTGCTCCGAACCAGTACGGATCGTCAACAATCGGGGTGAAGAAGTCGGTTGTGAGCACGACCGCTGTGTCGTCAGAGATCCTGTAGATACCGGCATCATCGGCATTTGATGAGCCGACCAATACGTTTTTGTCTGTTAAGACAGGCAGCTGTCCCAGCACGTGGGACAGGTCCAGAGGACTGAATTTGGCCGCTCAACCTGCGCAGCTTGAAAGACTTGTGAGTTTAATATCCATGTTATCCTCCCTTGTTATTCACTGCCAAATAAGGCAGCTGTATTGGCGCCATGCCGGAATCAGTATGGCAAATTGCTCATGCCATTCCTCACCTTCCAGAGAAAATATTTTTCAAATCCCACCTTCATCCATTTTGCCCAGATACCTTTTTTTGTGAAAGACTCCTGACGGGGAGGCAGAACGGGCGAGGCCTTCATAAGCGCAGCGGTGTTGCCCATGTCCATAATGCACATGACATCCAAATCTTCAGGCGCGGTCGGGGTTGTTCCCCTGACATCTGCATAGATCGCGGAGGCCGCAGTCTTTGCCATTTTTACAGTCATGAAGCCTGTCTTGGGCACGCCGGTCGGCACCGGTGTCTGTTCAGGAGGGGCAATCGCCATGGCAACACCGATGGCGAAGATGTTCCTGTGCATTGTGTGGCGGTAGTTCCTGTCAACAGGTATAAAGCCGCGAGGATTGCCGAGCGGCACAACCGCGGGTACGCCTTTGAACGGAGGAGCGATCATCGCCATCTTGAACGGAATTTTGGTGCCGTCCTTCATCCTGATCTCACCCGGCGTCACCTCAGAGATCGCCTGATTAGTGATGGATATTATATCCCTTTCTGCAAACTCGTCTTCGAAAAATCTCTTTGAGTTGCCGAGGCCGCCGACTCCCATATGGCCGAGGTAGGGCTCTGAGGTGAGATACAGGATCGGCACCTTGTGGCGCATCTTCAGTCTTCGCAGTTCTGCATGCATCTCAAAGGCAAGCTCATAGGAAGGGCCGAAACAGCTGACCATCTGGGAAGAGCCGACTACTACAGGGCCAGGATCCTCAAGGATCTTCTTCCACTTATTGCCTGTTTGCACTGCATGATCAAGGGTAAATGTGCAGTCAGTGTAGCCCTTTTCGGGGCCGAGTCCGGGTATCTCATCAAACGAAAGAAAGGGGCCCGTTGATATGACGAGGTAGTCATAAGGAATCTCGCCTGTCTTCGTCCTGACCGTTGAAGTCTGGGGATCAACCTCCATCGCAGGCTCATGGATGAACTGTATGCCCTTTGCTTTCAGTATGCCGCTTACCTTCAGTGTTATGTCTTCAGGCTTCCTCCAGCCCATGATGAGCCAGGGGAGCGAGGGCAGAAATACAAACCGGTCATCTTCGCTTATTACGGTCACCTCTGCCTGTCTTCCCAAAAGCCTCTTCAGTTCGAATGCCGCAGTAAGTCCGCCGAACGAGCCTCCCAGGATTGCGATCTTTGCCATTATCTCCCCCTCAGGTTCATTACCTGCCTGCCAGAATCTGATACCACATCCTAAGCCCGGTGATCGCAATGATTACGGCGATTGCAAGCCTGAGATATTTGGTATTGACCTTTCTGCTCATGGCACTGCCGAACTGTGCGCCGGGAATGGTTCCCACGACAAGTGCCAAGGCAGCAGGCCAGATGATCTGGCCTGTAGCCATTTTGCCGATTGTACCGGTGACAGCGCCCATGAAGACGATTCCGAGTGTGCTGCCTATAACAATACGCGTGGGGATATTGAGCAGATAGATCATTATCGGTATATAGATAAATGCTCCGGGTGCTCCTACCATGCCGCCGAAGCTGCCTATCATAAGACTGACGATGACTGCGAGCGACTTATTGTATTGCAGATCCTCGGGCGCGGTCTCTCCACCCTGTTCTCTTTTTGGTATGAACATCACGACTGCTGCTATGACAGCAAGGGTGGCAAATATGGCAAGGAGGAATGCGCTATTTACCTCTTTGGACAGAACTGAACCGGCAAGATTGCCGATGGCATTTGCCGTGCCCATATAGATGAGAATCGATCTGCTCACAAAACGATTCTTGTTATGGACGATCAGCCCGGTGAGAGATGCTGAGAGCACCTGCACCATGCTGACGGCTGCAATCTGCTTCATATCAAGAAGACCGACTCCCAAAAGCGGCGGCACATACAAAAGCAGAGGTATCATGAAGATTGCCCCGCCCAGACCGAGCAGACCTGAAAGATAACCTCCTCCAAGTCCCAGAATCAGCAGCGTAATTATAAATGGGATATCCATAATCATTTAGCTGACAGAAGATCTGCCTTCAACTCTTCATAGGCAATAACACCGTCTCTGACGACGATATTGCCGTTTATAGCCACTGACGGGCATGGGGGCGGATTGCTCTCTGCACGATACTCCTCTGATGTCTTGCTGATAATAACAACCTCCGCGCCAAAATCCTTCTCAGCCATCCTGGCTGCTTCAAGGTTGGCCTGTCATCTTTTACCCATAGGCTCATTCACATAGAGCGTGATCTTCTGTTGCGGCATTATCTCCTCCGTTGATTGTGGTCATCTCTGGCGTGCCCCCGGATAGGTTCCCTTCTTCGTCACCGGGCAGCAGGCGGGCGCAGGCAGTTCTTCGATGTAGTCTTTCTTCAGCACCTCAAGAAGATCAGGGATGATCGGGTCTTTCAGGAAATAGCATCTGAGCCTTCCGTCCATGTAGTGGTCTATCAGTCCCTGCCTCCTCAGCAGGGACAGGTGCTGGGAGACGTTCGGCTGGTTAATCTCAAGAAACTCCTCAAAGTCGCTTACGCATTTTACGCCTTTGAGTAGTTCTTCGAGAATCCTGATCCTGACAGGATGCGCTATGGTCTTCAGGACTTCCACCTGATGCATAATCGCTCTCATCGGCAAGCTCCTTCCATTGCAATATATGCAAATATTAAAATACTTGAATGTATTTGTCAAATAAAAAAATCAGGTCTTTGTGACGATATCAATCAGCTTTGACTTTTCATGCATCTGTTCTGTGAGGACCTCGCGCATAAGGATGCAGGCCTGGATCACCTTTGGATTGGCAACCGTATAATAGATATTGACGCCATCCCTTCGGGTATTTAGAATTCCCCTGTGTCTCATGACGGCAAGGTGCTGTGAAACATTGGCCTTCGGAACCCCCAATATCTCGACCAGGTCAGTGACCGTCTTTTCGCCGTCTTTAAGGGTATTGAGTATCTCGAGTCTTTTCGGACTTGCAAGGGTCTTGCAGACCTCGGACTGAAGTTCAAATAAGGTCTTGTCCTGTTTCATATATGCGTATTTTATTGACTGAGGCATGAAAAGGTCAAGACCCTTTTCATGCAACTTCCTTTACTCAAAATATTGTCTTGTGATAAACTGAAAAACTTCATACATATTCCGCATTATTTAATGGATAACAAAATGACCGTAGCGAAGGAATACGCCATAGGGATTGACCTCGGGGGTACAAACCTCAGGGTTGCGCTCGTCTCGGAAGATGGTGAGATTGCGCGAAAGATCAAGAAACCGACGACAGAAGATCTGCTCGATGCGATATTGTCTGCCGTAGATGAAATAAAGCAGGCAGGGGTCGTCGGGATCGGCCTCGGTGTTGCAGGATTGATAGACAGGAGGCAGGGCAGGGTCTTCATTTCGCCCAACCTTCACGCCATAGAGGGCATAGACTTGGTGCATGAGATCCAAAACAGGTTCAGTGTTCCGGTAATGATCGAAAATGACGCCAATGTAGCTGCCCTGGGCGAAAAGATCGCCGGAGCCGGCAAGGGCTTTGATAATTTTGTCCTGCTGACCCTCGGCACCGGCATTGGGGGAGGCATTATTCACAATGGCAGACTGCTCGATCTTTCTGCCGAAATCGGACATATGAGCATAAATGCGGATGCAGATAAATGTCCCTGCGGCAATATCGGCTGCCTTGAAACCTATGCATCGGCAAGGGCAATGATCGCGCGAGCTGTGAGCCTGCTCGAAAAAGGCAATGAGAGCATGCTGAAGGAATGCTGCAAGGGCAGTATTTACAAGATTACGCCGGAGGATATTTATAAGGCTGCGCTCGAAGGAGATGCCCTCTCACGGGAGATACTTAAGGATGCCGGACGCTTCCTTGGCGTCGGCATTGCCAACATCATCAACATCATGAGCCCTGAGGCGATCATTCTGACCGGAGGCCTGATAGGAGCCTGGAATATCTATGTGCAGGAGGCCATAAAAGAGGCATCGCGAAGGGCATTCAAAGAGCTCTTTGATGCGGTCGAGATCATTCCCTCGTCGCTTGGGGACGATGCAGGCATAATCGGCGCTGCAAGCCTTGCCTTCAGAAAGACCTCGGGTAAGACTTTTTAAGATCTCGCATGCTGAAGAATATCCGCAACTTCTCGATCATAGCCCATATTGACCACGGCAAATCCACGCTTGCCGACAGACTGCTTGAGTTCACCGGCGCGCTTTCAAAGCGGGAGATGCAGGCACAGGTGCTCGATTCCATGGATCTTGAGCGGGAGCGCGGCATCACGATAAAGGCCCATGCGGTCAGGCTCACCTACAGGGCAGATGACGGCAAGGACTATATCCTGAACCTGATCGACACGCCCGGCCATGTAGATTTCTCGTATGAAGTCTCAAGGAGCCTTGCTTCCTGCGAGGGGGCCCTGCTTATTGTTGATGCAAGCCAGGGAGTTGAGGCCCAGACGCTCGCAAACGCATATCTCGCTGTTGACAATAACCTTGAGATGATTCCGGTCATCAACAAGATTGACCTGCCGAGCGCAGACCCTGAACGCGTAAAGGAGCAGATCGAAGACGCCCTGGGAATAGACAGTTCTGACGCAATCCTTGCAAGCGCAAAAGAAGGCACAGGAACAAAGGAGATCCTTGAGGCGATCGTGAGGAAGATCCCGCCTCCGCCGGGCGACGACAACAGGCCGCTGAAGGCCCTGATCTTTGATTCCTGGTTTGACAACTACCAGGGAGTTATTATGCTGGTGAGGCTCTTTGACGGGACAGTAAAGGCAGGCAAGAAGATCCTGCTTATGGCAACAGAGACAACCTTTGAGGTGCTTCAGGTAGGCATATTCAGCCCGAAAATGACGATCGTGGAGGAACTCACTGCCGGAGAGGTCGGCTACATCATTGCAAGCATAAAGAACGTTGCAGACACAAAGATCGGAGATACGGTTACTGATGCGAACAAGCCGGTGTCTGAGCCGTGCCCCGGTTACAAGGACATAAAGCCGATGGTCTTCTGCGGCTTTTACCCGACTGTTACACATCAGTATGAAAACCTCAGGGACGCCCTGAACAAACTCAGACTGAATGATTCGTCCTTCACCTTTGAGCCAGAGACGTCGCTTGCCCTCGGATTTGGCTTCAGATGCGGATTCCTGGGCCTGCTGCATATGGAGATCATACAGGAGAGGCTTGAACGCGAGTTTGGTCTTTCGCTGCTGAGCACTGCGCCTACGGTTGTCTGCAGGGTCACACTGACGGACAAAAGCGTCAGTTTCATCGAAAACCCTGCTTCTCTTCCGGATCAGTATGAGGCCATCGAAGAGCCGTATGTTCTTACAACCATCTTTGTTCCGAAGGAATTTATAGGCCCGATCCTTGATCTCTGCCAGGAAAAACGGGGAAGTCAGAAGGGTTTCCATTTTATCGGCAAAGACAGGATCAAGCTGGAATATGAGCTGCCGCTGAGCGAGATCCTCTGGGACTTTTATGACAAGCTCAAGTCTTATTCAAAGGGATATGCCTCGATGGATTATGAGTTTTTGGGGTACAGGGAGTCGGATCTTGTGAAGCTCAACGTTATGCTGAACGGCGAGATCGTGGATGCTCTTTCCTTGATAGTTCACAAAGACAAGGCTTATTATAAGGGGCGGCAGCTTGCAGAAAGGCTCAGGGAGAGCATTCCAAGACAGATGTATGAGGTTGCGATCCAGGCAGCCATCGGCAACAAGATCATAGCGCGCGAAACTGTAAAGGCTATGAGAAAGGATGTTATTGCAAAGTGCTACGGGGGCGACATTACGCGCAAGAGGAAGCTGCTCGAAAAACAGAAGGAGGGCAAGAAACGGATGAAGCAGGTAGGCAGGGTTGAACTGCCTCAAGAGGCCTTTCTTGCAATACTGAAAGTAAAATGAGCGAAGGGAATAAGATGTCTGATATCAGGGAAGACAGTGCAGTGACAGATGACGCAGCCATGATGCAGAAGCGCAGCCGTAAAAATAAAAAGGTCAAGTCGGTAATTCGTGAAAATATCGAGGCGATCCTGATAGCGCTCCTGATAGCGATCGTGATAAGGACGTTTGCTGTACAGGCATTCAAGATCCCCTCAGGTTCAATGCTCGAAACCCTTCAGATCGGAGACCATATACTCGTAAACAAACTTGTTTATGGAACCCCGATAGATGTTCCTTTTACCAATATAAATCTCTTCTGGATGCCGGGATTTTATAAGCCGCAGAGGAATGATATCATTGTATTTAAATATCCTGAGGACCCGAAGAGGGATTTTATAAAAAGGGCGGTGGCTGTCGGCGGCGATGTTGTTGAAGTGAAGGACAAGGTTCTTTATGTCAATGGCCGGAAGGCCAATGAGCCCTTTGCGATTCTGAAAGATGATTCGGTCAGGCCTGGCAGTGCGGACAAGAGGGACAATGTCGGGCCCATTACCGTGCCTGAGGGCAAGGTTTTTGTTATGGGGGACAACCGCGACCAGAGCTATGACAGCAGGTTCTGGGGGCCGGTTGATCTGAAACAGATAAAGGGCAAGGCTGTCATCATTTACTGGTCATGGGATACGTCCAAAAAGTGGAACCATCTTAACAGGATAGGGAGGCTGGTGAAATGAAAAAAGAACTGGGCGAAAAGGGATTCATCAAGGGATTGTTCTGGTTTTTTTTGGTCGGTGTATTGATCTTTGTGGGGATAAGCTTTTCAAGGCCGTATTACCGCTCTTATACTCTTGGCTCACATACCCGGGATTTCCTGAAGACTGAGGTCGGCAATGTCGCTGCCATACGGAAAAATATCATGCAGGACGCCCAGGAACTCGGCATCAATCTGGGCGAAGGCAATCTTTCGGTGGTTATTAATGAGAATAAGCTGGTGAAGGTGAAGGCCACATGGCAGGATACGGTGGACTTCTGGGGGTATTATCAGAAGACATTTGACTTTGAGATGAATGAGGAGTATTGATTGTTCACCGGGCTTGTCGCTGAATTGGCAGATATTGTTTCCCTTCAAAAGATGAGCAAGGGCGCAAGGCTGCTGCTTCATGCAGAGGCCCTGAGCAGGGAGGCAGCGATCGGCGACAGTATCGCAATAAACGGCGCCTGTCTGACTGTTGTCGAGATCCGGAGTTCGAGACTGGCCTTTGACATTTCTGATGAGACGCTGAGGTCCACAAATCTCGGGGAACTCAGGGCCGGAGACAGGGTGAACCTCGAGCCTGCGTTAAGACTTGGTGACAGGCTTGGCGGACATATAGTCACAGGGCATATTGACGGCTCAGGCAGGATGCGCTCGAAAAGCCTGGAAGGTGAAGTATATAAAATAGCTATCGAGACTGACCCATGGATAGCAGACTATCTGGTAGAGAAAGGCTCGGTTGCTGTTGACGGCATCAGCCTGACTGTGGTTGATGTGATGAGGGACGGGTTTTCGCTTGTTGTCATCCCCCATACAGCGGGCATGACAACACTTGGGTTCAAGGGCGTTGGCGACAGGGTGAATGTTGAGGTAGATATCCTGGGCAAGTATGTTTCAAAATACCTGAAAAAAGACAGGGATTCAGGTCTTATGCAGACGCTTATAAAGGAAGGGTTTGCATAGGGCTGTCTTGATCTGTCTTTGCCTGTTTGCAGGGAATCCTTCCGCGGACAGACATTCGTCAAGCCTGAGCGGAAGAAGATAATGCCATAAATAAAGGAGTCATGATGCAGCAGAAACATAAATTCAATACCATAGACGAAGCCCTTGAGGATATTGTCAAGGGCAGGATGGTCATCCTGGTGGATGACGAGGACAGGGAAAACGAAGGCGACCTGTGCATGGCAGCGGAGAAGGTGACGCCTGCAGCGATCAATTTCATGGCAAAACACGGCCGGGGGCTTATATGCCTCTCCCTTACGGCTGAACGGGTGGAGGAGCTCAAACTGCCTATGATGTCTGAGGCCAATACCTCTTCCTTCGGCACAGCCTTTACCGTCTCGATAGAGGCGAAAAAGGGCGTTACAACCGGCATATCGGCAGCAGACAGGGCTGTGACGATCCTTGCGGCAATAGACCCGAAATCCACGCATGAAGACCTTGCCCGCCCCGGCCATGTCTTTCCTCTGAGATCCAAGCCCGGCGGCGTGCTTCAGCGTGCAGGACAGACCGAGGGCTCTGTTGACCTTGCCCGCCTTGCCGGCCTGAACCCTTCCGGCGTTATCTGCGAGATCATGAATGACGATGGAACCATGTCGCGCGTGCCTGAACTGATGGAGTTTGCAAAGCATCATCATATGAAGATCGTGACGATCAAGGACCTTATAAAATACCGGACGCGGATAGAGAGATTTGTCAGCCGGGAATCGGAAACTGTAATGCCGACAGAGCATGGGGAGTTTACAGTAATTGCCTTTGCAAATGACGTTGATGAAAATGTTCATCTTGCACTTGTGAAGGGAGAGATAAACAGGGATGAGCCGGTGCTCGTCAGGGTGCATTCCGAGTGCCTTACAGGCGATGTTTTCGGCTCGAAGAGGTGCGACTGCGGAGAACAGCTGCATAAGGCGATGAAGATCATAAGCAAAGAGGGAAAGGGGGTTATCCTCTATATGCGGCAGGAAGGCCGCGGCATAGGGCTTGTGAACAAGCTGAAGGCCTATGAGCTTCAGGACAAGGGGCTCGATACGGTCGAGGCTAATCTCAAACTCGGATTCCAGCCTGACCTGAGGGATTATGGCATCGGCGCCCAGATCCTCGTTGATCTCGGCGTGCGCAAGATGCGGCTCATGACGAACAACCCCAAGAAGATCGTGGGCCTCGAGGGATACGGCCTGAAGGTTGTCGAGCGTGTGCCGATGGAGATAACCCCGCATGACCGGAACCTGGTCTATCTCAAGACAAAGAAGAAAAAGCTCGGACATATACTGAGCAATGTATAACCGCAACAGGAGGAGACCATGAAGATTATCCAGGGTGAATTACAGGCAAAAGGACTCAGGTTTGCTATTATCGTCAGCAGGTTCAATGACTTTATCACCGCCAAGCTCCTTGACGGCGCAGTGGATGCACTCCTGCGCCACGGCGCCAAAGATGAGGATATTGATGTGATAAAGGTGCCGGGCGCCTTTGAGATCCCGCTTGCTGCCAGAAAGGTTGCTCAAAAGGGCGCGTACAACGCCCTGATATGCCTTGGGACTGTCATAAGGGGTGCAACGCCGCATTTTGACTATGTTGCCTCAGAGGTCTCCAAAGGTGTTGCCTCAGTGTCGCTCGAAACAGGAGTTCCGATCGCCTTTGGCGTGCTTACCACAGATACGATTGAGCAGGCAGTCGAACGGGCAGGCACCAAGAGCGGCAACAAGGGATTTGATTCAGCAGTCACTGCCATAGAAATGGCCCAGGTCTTTAAAAAGCTGTGAGTAATGCGTAAACGCTCTCAGAAGAAAGGTCTGCTCATCACGCGTCATCCATCACCTGTCAGGGCTTTATGAACCGTCGAAAGGCAAGGGAATTTGCCCTACAGATGCTCTTTCAGCATGAATTTACCGGACAGAGAACCGACTTCCGGGCTGCAGAAGACCTTGATCCGGCGAGGAAGGAGCATAGGGAGATCAGGCAATTTTCTGAAGAGCTCGTAACCGGCACCCTTAACCATCTTGAAGAGATAGACAGCATGATCAGGCAGGCTGCAGAGCACTGGAAGATGGACCGCATGGCCTCGGTTGACAGAAACATCATGCGCTTTGCAGTATATGAACTGCTGTACCGGAGTGATATCCCGCCTGCAGTGACGATCAATGAGTCGCTCGAAATAGCAAAGAAGTACTCCTCTTTAGAGGCAGCGTCATTTATCAACGGCCTTCTGGACAAGATCGCCAAAGACAGCGGAAAGAAATCGAAGAAAGATAATAAATGAATATATAGACTCAACAGGGCATTGTTGTATTTTGGCTGAAGGGGGACAAAATGGCTAAATCAGCTTCAGAGGGGCAGATGCATACAGGGCATCGAAAGAGGCTGCGTATGCGATTTCTTAAGGAGGGCCTTGACGGGTTTGAAGACCATCAGGTGATCGAACTGCTTCTGTTTCAGGCGATTCCGCAGCGGGATACAAACCCGATTGGGCACAGCCTCATGAAGAAATTCGGTTCCCTCTCTGCAGTTCTTGAGGCAGATCCAAAGGATCTGGCAAAGGTCGAGGGCATGGGCGAAAATGCCGCTGCCTTTCTTTCGATGATCCCTCAGGTCACCCGCCGCTATTTTCACGATCGGGTGAGCCATTTCCGCAGACCCCTGAACTCATCCGAGGCGGCTGCCGAATATCTGGTTCCGCTTATGTCGGGCCGGGCTGAAGAGGTATTCTATGTAGTCTGCCTCGACTCCCAGCTCAGGGTTCTTTATCCTGCCCTGGTCAGCGAGGGCACGGTAAAGGATGCCCTTGTGCATCCGCGCAAGGTTGTTGAGGCAGCAGTCAGGCATAAGGCGGCGTCAGTGATCCTGGCGCATAACCACCCGGCAGGAAGCATTAAGCCCTCTTCTCATGACCACAGGCTTACCCGTAATCTGGTTCAGGCACTTGGAGGGATCAATGTCTCTGTTGTTGACCACGTAATTGTTGCGGGCGAGCAGATTTACAGTTATTCGCGAGAGGGGACACTGCCTGTTTTTGAGGCTACCGGTTAGTGAGCCATCTTTGCCGGACTGTTAGCAATGAAATGCCCTCTTGTCAAGGAGGCGCGGCATCCTGGGATGCAACATGCGGGGAAATTCAGGAGTGATCAGACGGCCGGCTGTTCAGAACTCCGGGCCATTCAGGAGGACTCATGGCATTATGCATTCAGCCCTTCAGAGAGAAAGCCTGCCTGCAGTAATGATATAATGAAGCATATCTGGAATTTGCCGTCTCAGGAGATTGTTATGAATATTTGCCCCTGCGGAACATCCCTAACCTATGATGCATGCTGCCTGCCAATAATAAAAGGCGAGCGTCAGGCAGAGACTGCCGAGCAGCTTATGCGCTCACGTTACAGCGCATACGTGACGGCTGAGATCGAATATCTCCGCACCTCTCTTCATCCGGAGCACAGGGCCGACTTCAATGAAAAAACTACCCGCACCTGGGCAGAAGGAGCACAATGGCACGGACTCGAGATCCTTGGGACAACAGGCGGAGGGCCTGATGACAGTGAAGGCAAGGTCGAATTTGCTGTCTCGTATACTGAAGACGGGGCAAAAAGGGATTACCGGGAGCGTGCCACATTCGGCAAGAAGGACGCCAATTGGTATCTTGTGAGCGGCGAACCGCTGCCTGTCAGACAGGTTGTCCGCGAAGCTCCGAAGACCGGGCGTAATGATCCCTGCACCTGCGGCAGCGGCAATAAATACAAGAAATGCTGCGGCAGGTGATACGGTAATATAACAGGCAGCAGGGCCAACTTTCTGCAGCAGCCGGACAACCCGGAACCCCGGATTCGGGAAATTTATTTTTCTGCTATGGTATTCTTTCTAATCCGGCTGATGCCATGCATATTTCTGAACAGGCATGGCATCCGGATCTGATAAACCAGGATATGAATTGATAAGGAGCAGAGCATGTTACATCTGAAGCGGCAACTGCCTTACAGACCCACAGAGAGAATGAATGTCGTGAGCTACCCGATCCGGGATATTGTTATGGAGGCAAAGCGCGAAGAAGCAAAAGGCAAAAAGATGATATACCTTAATATAGGGGATCCGCCCCAGTACGGATTCGAGCCTTTCCGGGTGATAGCAGACAGGGTAAAGAATGCGCTTGACGACAACTGGAAGGGATATGCTCCTTCTGAAGGCGATGAACTCTTCAGGACAACCGTAGCAAAGCTCGAAAACTGCAGAGCTGAGGATGTGTTTGCTGTCGCAGGCCTTACCGAGGGAATAGACTTTTTCTTTCATGCATTCATAGGCTTTGGAGAAAAGGTGCTCCTTCCCAACCCGGTATATCCGCTCTATCTGAGCAAGGCGAAGCAGTTCGAAGGTGAGAGCGTCTTCTACCGGCATGATGCCAACGGCCAGATAGATGTGGCATATCTGTCCAAGAAGATAGAGGGCGCCAAGGCCATGGTGATCATAAACCCGAATAATCCGCTCGGTTCGGTCTATACTGAAAAGAACCTTAAAGAGATTGTCTCGCTCTGCGCTGAATACGACGTGCCGATATTTTACGACGGCTCTTACGATCAGCTTATCCTTGACGGCAAATTTGTGGACTTCCGGAAGATAGCCAGAAACAAGGTTCCCTTCATATACGGCAGCTCACTTTCAAAGGATTTCTGCTACACTGGAGCACGCATAGGATGGGTAACGTTTCATGGAGACAAGTGGTCGGAGGTTAAGAATGCCTTCTTCCTTCTCTGCAACCAGCGTCTTTCCGTAAATTGGGAATACCAGAGGGCTGCTGCTGCCGCGCTTGTGGATCCCTCTTACCCGGCATATATAGCTGACATGAAGAAGAGACTGGTCGAAAGAAGGGATACATTTATCAAAATGGCAAAGAAACTGCCTCTGTCATTTCCGGTTCCTATGGGCGCCTTCTATGCCTTTATGAAGATAGAGACAACGAAATGGAAGAAGGATATAGAATTCGTTCGGGCTGCCCTGAAAGAGGGCGTTGTTTTTGTCCCCGGCTCAGGATTTGGCAGGCAGGACGACGGCGTCTATTTCAGGACAACCTTTCTGCCCGAGCCCCATGTGATAGAAGAGGCCTTCCGCAAGATTAAGAAGCTGCTGTAGATTCCTGCATAGGTTCAGACAACAGGGAAGGGGCTGGAGATATTTTCTTCAGCCCCTTCCCTGTTTTATGCATTGATAATATAACCTGTCCATCTGAAGCAATAAACTGAAGTTCGATCATTGTCAGTCCTTGTTGCCTGATTCGCCAACACAGAGTATAAATATGCGATAATTAAACATGATGAATTCGCAGCGTCCTGCGCTCGCCCGCTTCGCATGGCTCTCCATTGCAGCTGCTATTATGACGATGGGGCTTAAGACTATTGCCTATCTGATTACCGGTTCCGTCGGCCTGCTGTCTGACGCCATGGAATCCTTTGTGAATCTGGCCGGAGCGCTCATGGCCCTTGCCATGCTCACCATAGCAGCGCGCCCTGCTGATGAAGACCATGCATACGGGCATAACAAGGCTGAATACTTTGCAAGCGGCTTTGAAGGAGCGCTCATCCTGATCGCTGCCGCAAGCATTGCTGTGGCGGCAATTCAGCGCCTTGTCTCTCCCAGACCTCTTGAGCAGATCGGGCTTGGACTGATGATCTCTGTGGCTGCCTCATTGATTAATCTGTTTATTGCAGTCGTTCTTCTTAAGGCTGCAAAGAGCCATGATTCTATCACCCTCAAGGCCAATGCCCACCATTTGCTGACCGATGTCTGGACATCCGTCGCTGTTTTGGCCGGCGTGGCTCTGGTGGCTGTTACCGGGTGGCAGCAATTAGACCCGATTGTGGCGCTCCTTGTAGCCGGCAATATTGTCCGGTCAGGCGTCGGTATTGTGCGTGAATCGGTATTCGGGCTTATGGATGCCTCGCTGCCGCCTGAAGACCTCAGCGCGGTGCAGGAAGTTCTCAACAGGCATTGCGGGCCAAGCATACAGTGCCATGCGCTCCGGACGCGCCAGTCCGGCTCGAGAAAATTCGTATCGTTTCATGTTCTTGTGCCGGGCAGCTGGACTGTAGAGCAGGGACATAATCTTCTCGAACAGATGGAGACTGACATACGCGGCACTTTGCCGAATGTGACGGTAGATACTCATCTTGAATCAATCCATGACCCGGTTTCCTGGGACGATGTACATCTTGATCGGGATGGGAATAACAGTCCGAACAATAATTTCGGGCTCCCCTGATTATCAGGTGAGTATAGCTATGTTTTACTGTAATGGATTCAATGCATAACACCTGCGGCGTCTGCAGATACGGGCATGACACCATGCCTTCAGGCGAGAAACCTTCTCCTGGCACGGTCTGGTGCGGCAAGCGAAAGATCCAGATGGCAAGGAATCGTCAGATGGAATGCTTTATGCCTTTGTCCGGCCTGAAGATTCATCACTGCGTTGACTGCAGACGGGCCAGGATAACCCTTCCTTCAGGAGGCGCGCTTCAGCTTGGCAATGTCTGGTGCGAAAGAAAAAAGACCGAGATACATAAGATGCGCAGTATGGACTGCTTTGAGTAAGAACTATGAGGCCGGATACATCTCATTCATATGTTGCCTCTGTCCAGGGCAATTGACTAACAGCCCGGTAATAAGAGAGAATTACCAATGAGATTTCTGCTGATGATCCGGCATGCCCTGGTCATGGTAATTGCCGTCAGCGCTTCTGCAGTTGCCGAACAGAAGCCCGCCCAGAAGAAGGAGCAGGGCTCCGAATATACCCTTACAGTCATCCCCTATTACGCACCCGACAAGCTCTGGGTCAAATTTGCCCCGTTGGTTGAGTACCTCAGAAAGACAACCAACAGACCCTGGGAGTTGAAGCTCTATCCCAGCCATGATATGACGATTGACGCTCTATGCAGCGGTGATGTATCATTTGCCCTTTTGGGTCCTGTGCCGGCTGCAAGAAGTATAGAAAAATGCGGAGTGGTGACTGCTGTGGTCGCCATCAATGCCGACGGCAACCCTTATTTTCATTCTGTGATCGTGACTGCAGATCCTTCCATTGCCTCGCTTGCTCACCTGAAGGACAGAAAATTCGGGCTATTCAAGGGCTCGACCGTTGCCCATATAGTGCCGATCCGGATGCTCAGGTCTGCAGGACTCGGGAAACATGATATCAAGCCGGTCTTTTTTGAGGGTCAGGACAGAATCATGAATGCACTGATCGCCGGAGAGGTGAGCGCTGCCGGCATGAAGGACACTCTGTATAAGAGATTCCAGGAAAGCCGTCTCAGGGTTCTCATAAGATCAGAGCCGCTGCCCAATTTCGCATTTACAGCCGGACCGAATATCAGTTCCTCAACAAAAGAGCTTTTTGCCCGGGCGCTGCTCAGACTGAAGCCCGGCAAGAACGAGCCGGACAGAAAATTGATGCAGGAATGGGATGACGAGATCAAAAATGGCTTTATGCCTCCAACACCATCCTATCAGCCGTCGGTGATGAATCTGCTGGCAACATACCGGGAAGTGATGAGTGAGAATTGATACAAAGAGTCTGACATATCGGCTGATCGTTCCGGTCATCGTAGCGATCATTGCTTTTTCACTGGTACTTATCCTGTCACTCAATATCATTGCAAACCACATTATCGAAGAATTCAGATCGCATGCCATATCCAATTATGTTGTCAGAACCATGCAGATTATAGAACTGGCTCAGTCAGACCTCACAAATGCGAACCTGCTCGATAATCCCCCGGTTGTGGAGGCCAAGAAAAGGCTGACGTTAGAGGCGATCGCCCTCAGTTGGCACAACAGTAATGTGTTGGGTCTGATCACCGATGAAAAAGGCGCAGTCATCTTCACAAATCTGCAGCCTGAAATCATGCCTAAGCTGCCGCTTTCCCGGGATACCGGCTATTATTATATAGACCTGGAGAAAAACGCGCTTAATATGCGGATCGTCAATTATCACGAATGGGGATGGAAGCTGTTTGTTGCGGCAAAGACCGATGCCAATGGCGCGGTAAGGAAAGAGGTGTACTATCTGATCCCGCTCGTAATCATCGTTTTGATCCTGATTATATCAGCCA
>CAYUNK010000051.1:0-19356 GCA_964446125.1 uncultured Nitrospiraceae bacterium
GCTGCTTTGCTCTTTCATTACGCCGACTTTGTTATATGAACAAATTCACCCTGCTCGCAGGCGGCAACCACATATTTACCCTGATCTTCATCAATATCCATGCGTTTTTTCTGCTACGTAGTATAATAGAGGCATGAAAAAAACGCTGAGCAGAATCGCCCTAATATTTCTCGCTATCATGCCTGCAGCAGTCATCTTCTCTGCAGAGCCTGCTCGGCAGGTGGTTACTGTAACTGTCAGCGGTGTGATTAATCCTGTCTCCTCCGAGTTCATCATTAAGAGCCTCTCCAGGGCCAGGGAAATTAATGCCGAGGCGGTCGTGATCCGGTTGGATACGCCGGGAGGACTCGACACCTCCATGCGGGCGATCGTAAAGGAGATATCTGCAAGCACGGTCCCGGTCATTGTGTATGTATCTCCTGGCGGGGCCCGCGCAGCCTCTGCAGGCACCTTCATAACGCTCGCCGCCCATATTGCTGCAATGGCGCCGGGCACGAATATCGGCGCAGCCCATCCCGTTGCGGTAGGCCAGAAGATGGATGAGGAGACCGCAATGAAGGCAACAAACGATGCTGCGGCGTACATAAGGTCACTTGCAGAGAAGTCAGGCAGGAATGCGCAGTGGGCAGAGGACGCAGTCAGGAAGAGCGTATCTGCCACAGAAACCGAGGCCCTGGGCAAAAAAGTGATAGATCTGGTAAGCAGAGATCTTGAGTCTCTGCTCAGGGATGTTGACGGAAAGACCGTAAAGACGGCAGGCGGTGAAAAGAGACTGAAGACTGCAGGGGCGACTGTGGTCGGCCAGGAGATGGGCATGCGCCACAAGATCCTGAACTTCATCTCTGACCCCAGTGTGGCCTATATGCTGATGCTGCTCGGGTTCTACGGCCTCTTCTTTGAGTTGACCAATCCGGGCTCTATCTTTCCGGGTGTTGCAGGCGGCATATTTCTGATCCTTGCCTTCTATGCGTTTCAGACTCTGCCGGTTAATTATGCAGGCCTCGCCCTGATCATCGTTGCGATCATCCTGTTTGTGCTGGAGGTGACTATAGTCTCGTATGGGATGCTCACCATAGGAGGCATCCTTGCGATGGTCTTCGGCTCCCTTATGCTGTTTGACTCTGTCGGGCCTGTTTACCGGCTTTCACTGCCGGTGATACTTCCTTCAGCGCTGGTTACCGCCCTCTTCTTCACCGTAACCTTCCGGCTTGCATACAAGGCATACAGGCAGCGGCCTGTCACCGGGACTGAGGGATTTATCGGCAGAGAGGCAACAGCCACAGAAGATGTCACAGACAGGGGCGGCATGGTATCATTACATGGCGAACTGTGGTCTGCCCTGTCCGACAGAGAGATAAAAAAGGGAGAGACTGTTATTGTCACAGAGGTATCCGGACTGAAACTCAAGGTAAGAAAAAAGGAGGACTAAGCATGCCGATACTCACACCATTTCTGACAGGTATAGCGCTGATACTTTTTTTTGTTGTGTACATCCTCACCAGCGCCGTAAAGGTATTAAAAGAATATGAGCGGGGCGTAGTCTTCAGACTCGGAAGGGTCATACCGATAAAGGGGCCGGGCCTCGTCATAATATGGCCGATCATTGATAAGCTCGTACGAGTAAGCCTCCGTACAATCACGATGGATGTTGCACCGCAGGACATTATCACCCGCGACAACATTACGGTCAAGGTGAATGCCGTGGTCTACTTCAGGGTGGTGGATCCGATAAAGGCGATCACGGACGTTGAAGACTTCTACTATGCTACTTCCCAGATGTCGCAAACCACGCTTAGGAGCGTGCTCGGCCAGAGCCAGCTTGATGATCTGCTTGCAAAGCGCGATGAGTTGAATGCAGAACTCCAGAAGGTGATAGATTTCCAGACAGAGCCCTGGGGCATCAAGGTCTCGACCGTTGAGGTGAAGAATGTTGACCTGCCTGTAGAGATGCAGCGTGCCATAGCGCGGCAGGCAGAGGCAGAGCGTGAACGCAGGGCCAAGGTCATCCATGCAGAGGGTGAATTTCAGGCGTCACAGAAGCTCGCAGATGCAGCAAAGATCATCGCAACAGAGAGCGGCGCCTTACAGCTCAGATTTCTCCAGACCCTTACAGAGATCTCGACCGAAAAGAATTCGACCATCATCTTCCCTGTTCCGATAGACCTGATCAAGCCGTTTATGGAGAGACTGGCTCCAAAGGGTGACGCATAGAAGCCCCAAATGAAAAGAGAGGTTCCGAGCACATATGGATCAGGGTATCCATACTTGTCGCATTCCTCATACTGACTGCTGTCCTGTACAAGACAGGCTCTTTCCAGTTTTTTATGGACAGGGAGCGCGTCCGGGCATTTCTTGATTCTCTCGGCCCGCTATCGTTTGTCGGTTTCATACTTCTTCAGACACTTCAGGTTGTCGCAGCTCCAATCCCTGGGGAGGTGACCGGGGTTCTGGGCGGGTTTCTGTACGGCCCGGTTCTTGGCGTCTTTCTTTCGACGATCGGCCTCACCCTGGGGTCATGGGCCAACTTCTCCCTGTCGAAAACCTTCGGCAGGCCCTTTGTTGACCGGTTTGTGTCGAAGCAGACCATGGACAAGTATGACTATCTCCTTCATCATAAAGGGGCATTTCTTGTATTTGTCCTGTTTCTCATACCCGGATTTCCGAAAGACATCCTCTGCTATATACTTGGACTGGGCCATCTTACAACACGGGAATTTCTGGTTATCAGTACGGTGGGCAGGTTCGGCGGCACAGTGCTGCTGACCCTCGGCGGGACCTATCTGAGGCACCACCAGTATTACCGATTCTCTATTCTCCTTGGTGTGGCCATTGTCATTATTTTTCTGTCAATGGTGTACAAAGACAAATTAGAGAGGATCTTCAGGATCTGGCATATCAGTTCGAGGAAAAAGGAGAAGGGCAGAAAAAGAAGAAAAGATGCTGCTTAATACCCGGGCTTGCTGTTATGAGAAATCAGAGGTTCGGAACTGAGTTGTGACCTGCGCTACCATTTAAGCAGCGCTGACGCCCAGGTAAGACCGCTTCCAAAGGCCTCAAGGAGTATATGATCCCCATCCCGGATCTTGCCCTCAGAAAGCGCTTCATCAAGGGCAATCGGGATGGATGCAGCCGAAGTATTGCCGTATTTTCCGATATTGATAAACACCTTGTCTTCAGAAAGGTTCAACCTTTTTGCTGTGGCCTGTATAATCCTGAGATTAGCCTGATGAGGGATCAGAAGTGAAAGCTGGGAAGGGTCAAGGTTACTGCTTTCAAGGGTATGCGCGGCAAGCTCCTCAAGCGTGCGCACTGCGACCCTGAAGGTTTCATTTCCCTTCATCTTTATGAAATGCAGCTTCTTGATGATGGAATCCTGACAGCAGACAAAACGTGAGCCTCCGCCGGGCAGCATGATCATATCCCCCAGACTCCCGTCAGAGTAGATATGCGTTGAGACAATGCCGCGCCTTTCCCTGGTTCCTTCAAGCACTACAGCGCCTGCGCCGTCTCCAAAGAGGACGCAGGTGTTGCGGTCCTGCCAGTCCGTAAACCGCGACAGCACTTCAGCGCCTACCAGCAGAATTCTCTTATGCGCTTCTGTACGGATAAGGGAATTCGCAATATGAAGGCCGTAGACAAACCCTGAACATGCAGCGCCGATATCGAATGCAGCGGCATTTTTTGCCCCTATCTTATGCTGAATCAGACATGCGGTCGAAGGAAAGGCCATGTCAGAGGTGCAGGTCGCCACAATAATGAGATCTATATCCTTTGGTTTCAGATGGGCCTTTTTCAATGCCCTCTGGGCAGCCTCATAACCAAGATCAGAGGATGCCTGGGATGCATCCGCAATTCTGCGCTGGCTTATGCCGGTCCTCTCCATCACCCATTCATCCGTAGTATCCACGATCTTTGCAAGATCATGGTTCGTAACTATATGATCAGGGATGTAGGAACCTGTAGCGATAATCCTCGTGCGCATCATTTAGGCTTCGCGTGCCTGCAGGTCAGACTGTATGGCATCCGATATGGCGGCATAAACCCGCTTTCGGGAAAAATCATTGGCAACCTTCAGGGCATTTCTGATCGCCTTTGATGATGATCTGCCGTGGCTTATTATGCTTGTTCCGTTAATGCCGAGCAGCGGCGCGCCGCCGAATTCGTCATAATCGGTCTTTTTCTTGAAATTCCTGAAGGCAGGCCTCAGCATCAGGTAACCGAGCTTTCCTGCGGTAATGCCCGAGATCTCCCTCTTTAGCATCTTTATGATCGCCTCTGCAAGTCCTTCGCTGATCTTGAGCGCTATATTGCCGGTAAAGCCGTCGCAGACAACAACATCTGCCCTGCCGGTGAATATATCCTTGCCCTCAATATTGCCGATAAAATTCAGGGATGACTGTTCGATAAGCTTAAATGCCTCTTTGGTCAGATCATTCCCCTTGATATCCTCCTCGCCAATACCGAGGAGCCCCACCTTCGGCTTTTCCCGGCCAAGGATAAGCTGGCAGTAAATATTGCCCATCAGGGCAAACTGGTGGAGGTTCTGAGGGGTGCAGTCAACGCTTGCGCCGACATCAAGGAGCAGAAACTTGTCCCGCAGGTTCGGCATAAGCGTTGCTATTGCAGGCCTGTCAACTCCCTTTGATCTGCCGAGCAGCAGAAGCGAGGTTCCCATAACAACACCTGAATGGCCGGCGCTCACAAAGGCATCTGCCTTGCCTGCCCTGACCAGCCCGATACCGACGCGAATGGAGGAATCCTTTTTTTTCCTTATCGCTACAGAGGGAGACTCATGCATCTGAACGACCTGCGACGCATGCACAACGGATATGCTTCCGGACTTATACTTCCTGCCCCTTAGTTCTTTCCTGATGACCGCTTCGTCGCCGACAAGAATTACATGTATTTCCTCTGTCTCATGAACCGTTTCCAGGGCGCCGTCAATATTGACGGTCGGCGCATGGTCACCACCCATGACATCAAGAACAACATTCATTATGCCGGTTATTTTTCGACGATCTCGATAACTTTGGCGCCGTTGTACGAGCCGCAGCTCGGGCATGCCCTGTGAGGCATCTTGCGCTCCTTGCACTCAGGACACTGACCGAGGTTCGGCGTCTCTCCCTTCCAGTTTGCCCTTCTCTTGTCTCTTCTTGCCTTTGAATGTCTGCTCGTCGGATTTGCCAAGGTACTACTCCTTTTCTTTGTCTAATAATTTCTTCAAGACCTCAAGCCTGGGGTCTGTTTCCTTCTCTGCGCAATTGCAGGCGCTGTTGTTTCTGTCATTTCCGCATTTTGGGCATATACCCTTACAGTCTTCGCTGCAGAGAGGCTTCATCTGGATACTGAGCAGTATCTGCTCCCTGATCAGCTCCTGCAGATCCAGTTCCTCGCCCGTATAAAACCCGGTGTCCATCTCTTCATCATTCAGTCCATGCTTTTCAGAGCCCATCTCCTCTGCCGGATGATACAGAACGCTTACCGGAATCTCCTCTGCCTGCTTCAGCCCTTTAAGGCATCTGCTGCACTGCATCTGCAGCTCTGCAGTAATGCTTCCTGCGATCATGACATCATTTGCAGTCTTATTGACCGTCAATTCAGTCCTTACCGGTGAAGAGACAGTATACCCCTCTAAGTGTATCTGCTCTTCAAGCTCTACAGTTAGCCCTTCTTCAGGTATGTCTTGGATGACTATTTTCATTGTTACAGGACATAAAAGAGTTTAATTATAGAGAGTTGGAGGCCGATAAGTCAAGAAAACCGATGGGTTATGCCAAAGCGCATCTGCCTGAAATTTTCTATTGTCAATGTCCATGCAGAGGATGTAAAATCCCTGTATCACAAAGGGGGCGCGATGATAAAGCTTTTCGGATGGGCACTGGACAGGGAAAAAGAACGCAGGCTCGAAATACTCTGTAAAGTTCACCTTTTCAAGGGGGTGCGACGAAGTATGCTGATGAAGCTTCTTGTGGATCTCGTCGAAAAGCAGTACGAACCCGGCGAACTCATCTTCTCTGAGGGAGAGATAGGCAAAGCCCTGTATATTATATTGGAAGGGTCTGTCAGTCTGACAAAGAAGTGCGCTGAAGACCATAGTCTTCTTGCTGAACTGCCGGCAGGTTCGTATTTCGGAGAGCTTGCCCTTATTGATCAGATGCCGAGGTTTGCAACAGCCAATGCCCTGGAGAAGACTACCCTTCTGATCATGTATAAATCGTATTTTGATGATCTGATCAAGGGCAGCCCTGCGATCTCATCACGGGTGCTGATGAACCTGGTCGAACTCCTCTCTGCCTATGTAAGAAAGAATCATGAAAAAAGAATCTGAAAGAGAGTTGCTGAATGAGATACAGAGGATCCACCACCGGATGCCGAGATGGGTAACAGGCCTGCTTCTGGCAGGACTGTGTCTCATCATTGCATACCATACGACAAGTCTCCTCCTATTGCTCCTGACATCCGGCATCATCGCTTATCTGTTTGGCAACTTCATAAAGCGGATTGAGTACCTCGGAATTAAAAGGAGCGTGGCTGTGGCAGCCCTTTATTCGGTGGCTGGCCTGCTGCTGATCGCTGCTGATATCATGCTTATACCCTGCCTTCAGCATGAGACAAAGAACCTTACGGAACGTTTGCCGCAGATTACAGCACAGGCAGAGACCGCCTTCAGAGACCTCAGGGGCTATCCCTTTGCCGAGGATATGATAGACAAAATCCTGGGCGGCCTTGCAGAGCCGAGCCATCTGCTTGCGCAGATGCTTAACATATCCGACATCTTCAGCCGTGCAGCCTCAATCGCATTTACCATGATCGTGATTCCCTTCTTTGTTTTTTTTATTCTCAAGGACTGGCCTGCCATTATGAGACAGATGATGCGCTGGATACCCTCTGCATATGTAGAGACCTCGATAGCCGCACTGTCGGAGGTTGACATCCTCGCAGGCAGATATCTCAGGGGGCTTGCTGTTCAATGTACGGCCGTAGGCGCCCTGGCCTCTGTTGGCCTGGCCATGTTCGGCGTAAATTATCCTGTAACCCTGGGGCTTGTGACTGCTGCCGCAAACGTCATTCCGTACATCGGCCCGATCGCTGCCTGCCTGATCGCCGGCTTCATTGCCTTTATCCAGTTCAATACGGTAAGCGCCGTTATCAATGTTCTTTTGCTTTACGCCTGCGTCAAGCTGATTGACGATTTTCTGATCATGCCGCTCACCATAGGCAGGAGCGTCAAGCTCCATCCCATGCTCCTTATCATAACCATCATTGCCGGGCAGCAGCTCTTTGGTATTATGGGCATGATCCTGGCAGTGCCGTTTGTAACGATCATGCAGAAGGTTGCGGTCATATTCCTCGAAGACAGAAGAAACAGGGCGGCATTGTCTGAACCCCTCAGTCCATCGCACAAAATAATTGTGTAGAAGCCATCTGCAACATGGCTAACTTTCAAGGACTTCTCTCACCGCCTTGAGCAGTTCATGAGGCGATAGGGGCTTCTTCAGAAGCAAAACCGGCAGTTCTTTGTATCCTCTCTCCTCGAGAATATCTGCCGTATACCCGCTCATAAGAACAGCCTTTATGTCGCTATGCTGCTGTCTTATGATAGCAAGCGCATCATAGCCGTTCATCCCGGGCATAATAACATCAAGCAGCATCAATGCAATATCCCTGGAGTGCTCTCTGAACTTTTCGATAACTTCTACACCATTGGCAGCCTCTATAACCCGGTAACCCTGATGCTCCAGGACCTTCCTGATGAGCTGCCTTCCGGATTCATCATCCTCGGCAACGAGTATTGTCACCCCCTTGCCTGTGGAAAGAGAGAGCATCTTCTCTTTTTCCCTCTCTACAGACGCCGAGGTCAGAGCTATGGGAAGATATACACTGAATACAGTGCCCGCTCCAGGCTCACTTCTGCATTCCAAAAAGCCTTTATGCTGCATCACGATTCCGTAGGTGATCGAAAGCCCCAGACCTGTGCCTTTGCCTACCTCCTTGGTGGTAAAAAACGGCTCAAATATTCTTTGCACAGTCTCTTCATCCATGCCGATTCCTGTGTCGGTCAGATGCAGAACAGCATATCTGCCTGCAGCGCCGAATTTCCTCTGACAAAGGAAGTCCTCATCAATTTCGACCGCTTCCGTCTTCAGGCTGAGCAGTCCCCCTTCAGGCATTGCATCCCTGGCATTGGCGGCAAGGTTCACGATAACCTGTTCGATCTGTCCTGAGTCACAGATGATCACCAGATCATTTTCATGCAGGTCAGTTTTGATATGGATGTCCTCACCGATAATGCGGTGCAGCATACCAGACATTCTGCGGATAATTCCGTTTAGATCCGCCGGTTTCAGCTCAAGATGCTGCTTGCGGCTGAAGGCTAATAGGCCCCGGGTCAGGTCTGCTGCCCGTGTCGCTGCCCGGGTGATCTCCGCAAGAAACTCCTCTGCCCTTTTGGGCATGCCGGACATATTCTCAAGAAGACCGCTGTATCCTACTATCACATTCAGAATGTTATTGAAATCATGCGCAATGCCGCCTGCAAGGGTGCCTACAGCCTCCATCTTCTGGGACTGAAGCAGCTGTTCCCGGAGCTGCTCCTTCTCACGGCGAAGATGATCACGTTCTTCCTCGGTCTTCTTGCGTTCTGTAATGTCCCTGACAATATGGATCAATCCTATCATGTTGCCGCTGCTGTCCAGACGGGGGATTGCACGGATTTCGATGAACATATTCAGATGCGGCTCAAAGACCTCAAACTCTGCCGTGGAGCCTGAGATAAGGCAGCCGCAGCTTGGACATTCTTTGGGCGGCTGCGTCGCCCCATGGAAGTAAGCGTAACATTTTCGCTGTTTCATCTGATCAAGAAGCGGCAGACCGAGGATCTTTTCCGCTGCCTTATTGGCCCGGATTATATTGAAATCCTTATCATGGACAGTCACCATGTCTGTAATACTATTAAATGTATATTCCCAGTCCTGCTTGCTCCGGAACAACTCCTCCTCAAGCGCCTTACGTTCTGTCACATCGCGCACAACCTCAATTGCTGCAACGACGTCGCCCTGCGCATCCCGCAGGGCAGAGGCGGTGATTTCTACATGGATATCGCCGTTGTCAGTCGGCGCTGATCGCGGCACCGTATGCACGCCTCCATCCTCAAACACCCTCGCAACAGGACATCCGTCGCATCGCTGCGCCCTCTTTTCGTATGCCTCATAGCAGAGTTCTCCCAAATGGTTCCCTATAAGGTCAGTCTGAGCCTGGTTCTGATACTGTATGCGATAGTCCCTGTCCTGGATAGAGAGGCCGACACCGATGGCGCTGAGGATGCTTTCAGATTTGATCCTTTCATTGTCGGCCCTGATAACTGCTGCTTTAAGGCTGTTTTCCAATCGTCTGCGTTCTGTGATATCCCTCATCACGCTCAGGATCATCTGCCTGCCTGCATACTCTATTATCTTCGCATTGACCTCCACGGGTAAAACGGTCCCATCCTTTTTGACATGAGTAACCTCGAATATCGCGCTGCCCAGTCTTGCTATCTGGGCCATCCGCTCAGCCACTCGCGCTGCAGATTCCGGATCGTCAAACGCCGCAACGCTCCTGCCTATCATCTCATCCTTTGAATATCCGAGTCTGATATGGGCCATAGGATTGCAGTCAATCAGAATTCCCTGCATATCTATGATATACATGGCGTCATTGACAGATTCGTAGAAGATGCGGAACTTCTCCTTGCTCTCAAGGAGCGCAAGCTCCAGATGTTCCAAATCCTGCCTGATATCTTCCATATTCACCTCTTCTGGCCCGGCCAGATCAATAAATGCCCTGTCGTCCGGAGCCAATCAGCCGCGCCTTAAGGCATCTGTCTGATTCTAGACAAAAGAACGCCTGACAGGATAAACCCCGGCGACTCCTCCTGTTTAACCGCGCGGTAAAACTCGCATTTCTCGCAGGTATCATACTTCCTTGCAAAGGTGCCCTGCACAATGCCGCCGCAGAACGTGCCAGCAACTACCCAGCAGGCCCGGCCTGCATTCTTTCCGCCATGCACGCCATCGAGACGCTGCTCTGATGAGGCAGGGCAGCGATCACCGTTGCTGCCGACATTCCGGCCGCAATTCTTGAATTCCCAGCAGTTCTTCTTCATATCAAAATCCTCCCGAACAATTAATATCCCTCCGTATTTAGCGTATCAGCAGATGCTCCATATTTCCTATCAGGGAAAACCCTTACATACAGGCAAAGAATGGGAGGGAATCGGACAGACCCTATTCGGGCTGAACAATGTGTGCTCTTATCGCGTAGCGGACCAGGCCTGCAATATCCCGGATGTTCAGGCGGTCCATAATCTGGCAGCGGTGGGTCTCTACAGTCTTTATGCTAAGATCAAGCTTTGCAGCTATTTCTTTGGTAGTATTGCCCTCTGCTATGAGCTGAAGCACCTCCCTCTGGCGCGCAGTCAGCGCCCCGACAGGTTTTTCAGACCTTAGGGCCCTGCTGCGCATAAGGGCCGCCTCATTGGCAAAGGGCTCCATGATATGCGCCGATACTGCTGAACAGAGAAACATCTTTCCCCTGCTTACCATCCGGAGCGCTTCTTCAAGCTCATCAGTGCAGGAATCCTTAAGCAGATAGCCCAAGGCTCCTGATCTGAGCGCCTGAAGCACATATTCATCATCGGCATGCATCGAAAGGATAATAATGCGGGTATCGGAACTTTCCTTTACCGCACGGGCTGTAACCTCAAGCCCATTCATGCCGGGCATCGAGATATCCAGGAAGGCGATATCAGGCTTCAGCTCTCCAATAAGGCGCAGGGCCTCGCGGCCATCCGCAGCCTCAGCTATAACCTCAACCCCTTTGATCTCCTGAAGAAGCGCCCGGAAGCCGGCCCTCACAAGGGCATGGTCATCTGCAATCAGAACGCGCATCAGCCTGTTACCCTCTGTCGAGAGGGAACTCTGCGGATACTGTTGTTCCCCTTCCCCTGTCTGTTGTTATGGACAATGAACCGCCGGCCAGCAGGGCGCGTTCGTGCATGCCCAGGAGGCCGAAGCTCTCGCCCTTTACTGACCGGTCAAAAGAGGGCTTCAGGTCAAATCCGAGGCCGTCATCCTGCACCGAAAGCCTCAGCAGATCATTCTGCATGCTGAGACTTATCCTGACATTGCCTGGCTCGGCATACCTCAGAGCATTGCTCAGCGCTTCCTGGGCTATCCGAAAACAGGCTGTCTCGATCTCAGCAGGAAGGCGGCCTGATGACAGATCGGTCACCAGTTCCGAAGATATTCCGGCAGGCCTGGCAGTATGGTCAAGCAGCCATCTAAGGGCTGCCGGCAGCCCAAGATCATCCAGAAGGGAAGGCCTGAGGTTCAGTGAGAGGTTTCGCACCCTCTGAATAGCAAGGTCAACACTGCTGATGCCCTGCTGCAGCAGCCTTGAAGCTTCTTCTTCATCTGAAGACCTTCGAATAGACTGAAGGCTGAGCTTGACCGCTGTGAGCGCCTGACCTATATCATCATGAAGTTCGCGCGCCGTATGCCTGCGTTCAAGTTCGATTTTTTCGAGCAGACCGTGCGAAAGGGCCTGCAGGTTTTTCTCCGCCTCCCGCCGCTGCAGTATCTCCGTTTCGAGTTCGCGGATCTTTTCATCAAGCTTGCCGGCAACGACCCTGCCGTAGAGCCGGAGAGTGTCATCCTCAGTCTTGTCCTCCTGCTTTTCCTGTTTATCCTTTCTCACAAGCCGCATCTGTTTCCGGACCTGACGCCAAAGATCCTTTGCCGCCATAGGCTTCAGCAGGTATGCATCAGCGCCCAGGGAAAGGGCCAGGTCAGCATCCTCCACCCCAATGTAATTGCCTGAATAAAAGAGAAATGGTATGTCCCTCGTGCCTTCATGCCGCTTTATCTCCATCAGCATCTGAAAGCCGTCCATCTTCGGCATAAGGGAGTCTGATATGATCATATCAGGGGTATCGGTCAGGGCCTTCTCAAGCCCTTCCTTTCCGTCTGCCGCTTCTATCACGCTGCAGTTGTGGCTCTCAAGCAGATTGCGCAGATACGAGCGGGACTCATCATGATCGTCTACAACAAGAACTATCATTCATATATCTCCGTCATATCTGAAAAGAAGCTCCGTCACAGCTTCATGGCCATTTACTGCAGTCAGATCTGCTGTATATATTCCCTCAGCTGAAGTATTTCTTTATCTCTCCCTCAATCATACTATATGACACGAAAAAGGGCTTGTCAGTAATACTGATTCGTATTTCATTACCGGACAAGGCGAGGTAATCTCCCCTGATCTGCCCCATAATGGAGTTGCCTTGAAAAACGCCCTTTTCCCTGTCCCCTGAAAACGTGCCGCCGCTGCCTGCAATTTCAGATTCGACCCTGCCCAAGACCTCTGTTATGTCATCGCTGATCGAAACCGTAAATGTATGCGCCATCACAGATCTCCTTTTGCTTAGTATAACATTCCGTAAGACCCGGCATGTGCATTATGGCTGGATGGGTAGAGGAGGTATCATTTCACCGGGCGATATGCAATGGCCTGCATCCTGTCGCAGAAGTATCCCCAGGAGATGCCAATGTGCAAACAGGAAAATCTGATATCGGGATTTCAGCTTTGGTCAGCTGTATGGCGCCAGGACAATCTGCATTTATGTCTCAATGGCCCGGCTTATTACTTATGAACAACTATCATTCCGGCATCAATACGTACGGCTACGGGAAGAACTGAACTCAGATACTGCTTCTGCCAGTTTCTGGCTTGATTGTTTGCGTGTATTGCATCAGCAAGCGTCTTGAAGATTGTTACTGATATCATTGTGCCACCCGTCAGGTCAATCCAATAATATTCGACAAAACCCGGCAATGCCGAGATTAAGGGTACGAATATATTATCTACCTGTTTTGTCGCAGCATCAGGTTCGGTCACTCCCTCATACCGCCTTACAGTCGCATACATTCTACGTTTCATCCTGCGCTCCTCTTATTATGATGATCTTTATTACACCCTTGCTTTTTGTGGTGTCCGCCCGCTCAACTGGCTGTCTATCTGTATTAAATTATAACTGTCAGATTATTTCTATCAGGGAAAACCCCTATACGGGGGATCAGATCCCGGAATATGTCCCTGCAGGGTATCGGCCGTCAGGAAAAGACAATAAGGCATATTTCCCGGCATATCAGAAGATGATTTACCACGACTAATACTTATCTGCTGCTATCTCTCTGCCGAACCCTCACGCCATCCCTGACCGCATCATCAGGATGGATGATCACCTGCTCATGCTCACCCAGACCTGAGCGCACCTCTGCAACAAGGCCGTTTCTATGGCCTACAACAACCTCTTTAAGGCGCGCCCTGTTTCTTTCGACAACAAAGACTGCCCAGCCCCCGTCTTTTCTGAAGAGCGCGCTCGCAGGGATCCGAAGCAGATCCGTGCCCTCCCAAATCACAAAACTCGCCTCAACCCTGTATCCGTCACCCAGCCGCTTCGACTGCTCAGGCAGAGAGGTGAGCTCTGCTATGACCGGCACCCGCTGTTCCTCAACTCCGAGGCTCGATATCTTTGTAAATGCTGCAGGCTCGATCACCCGCACCACGCCTCCAAGCGGGTCACCACCGCCCCATCGCTCCAACAGCACTGGTAAGCCAGGCCTGATCCTGACGGCATCTGCTGAGAGGACCTCGGCCCTGACCTCAATCGTCCGGGGATCTCCTATATCCATGATCAGGCCGCCTGCTACAATCACACCTTCGCTTTCATTATAGATCCTGAGCACCCTTCCTGAGGCCGGCGCCTTGATCTGCACAATCCTCTCCCTGTCGGTTGCCCCCTCTGAAGCAGAATAGCCTAACAGGCTTCTTGCACGCTCCAGTTCCGCCGCTGCAGCCTTTACCCGCGCTGCGGCTGAAAGACGGACTGCCTCGGCCTGTTTTGCATCAGCATCAGCCTGATCAAGACTGTCCTTTGCAATATAGCCTGAATCAAAGAGCCTTCTCTGCCGCTCAAGGTTCTTTCCTGAATACTCAGAGGCTGCCTCTGCAGAACGTTGCTCCTCCTTGGCTGCATTGAGCGCAGCCTCTGCTGCGCTGCCTGCGGCAAGGGCCTCTGCCCTGCTGCGCGGATCAAGCGCTGAAGAACGGAGCGGTTCGAGCACTGCCACGACCTGACCCTTTGTTACTGCATCGCCCACTTCAAGAGCAATGCGTCTGAGGAATCCTGAAACAGGGGCAGAGACCGCAAAGCGGTCCTTTACCCTCGTCTTTGCCTCTTCTTCAATAGTCACCTGCATGGGCCCCCTGCTGACCTCTGCAAGATCAACCATTACCGGCTTTGGCATAAAGCCATATACCAGCGCAGCGAGCACCAGAATTGACACTACGGCAATCAATATCCTTCTTCGTATCTGAGGGCGCATATTCACTCCTTTGTCTTTAGTGCTGCCACAAGATCCAGATGGTCGAGTCTGTGGCGAACGATCAGGCCCGATACGCAGGCAGAGGCAATCACCACAGCTGCAGCAAGGGCATAGGTGCCTGCCTCAATGATTACCGGCACCCGGAAGAGGTCTGACTCAAGCGCCCCTGCAATATATGAGCAGATGCCCCTGCCGATCACTGCGCCAGGCGGGATGGCCAGAAGCGTCAGCAGGGCGAGTTCACCAAGAAATATATAGGAGATCTCTGTCCGCGTGTACCCCAACACCCTGAGACTGGCAAGTTCATGGCTCCGCTCCGAAAGACTGATGCGTGCGCTGTTGTATACAACGCCAAAGGCGATCGTGGCCGCAAGGAGGCTTGCGATATAAGTGAAAAACAGCAGGGCCTCTGCCTGGGTTTCATAGAAGTTCCTGATCTCATCCAGCCTCACCACAGTCCCGGCCACACGCGGCATCTCCAGAAGGCTCCTGTACATCTCTGACTGATAAGGCTGATCAACGGCAAGATATGCGCCTGAGACAACATTGCCCTCGTGCATAAGCCGGTTCAAGGCGGCTAAATCCATATATCCCATGATGCCTATGTACTGACTGGCCAGACCTGCCACAGTCACCTGCCTGACAGGCCTTTCCCCTTCAAGTACCTCGACTGTCAGCATATCGCCGGGCTTCACCCCAAGGATAGTCCCCAGATAATCAGTCAGCACAATGCCCTCAGGCGGCAGATGAACCGGCCTAAGAGACGTATCAAGGATGTGATGAAGTCTGCCCCCGGGTTCGACTCCGCGGATGGCTGTCTGGTACATTCTGTGACCGAACCTGAGCCGGGCGGGCACTGTCCTGAAGACCTCCACATGCTCAACACCGCTCAGCCCCTTAAGTTCGTACAACGCCCTGCGCGAGGTCGGCTCGCTGAAGGTCACAGTCATATCCTCCTTCTGCGTCTGTCTGAACTGCACATCCACCATAAAGTCAACTGCATCCTTCGAAAATGTGCCGGCTATCAGGATCGCAGAGGCCAATGATATGCCGATGATCGTCAGAAGTGATTTGACAGGTCTGCGCTCGATATTACGGAAGATGATGCGCGTCGGCTGCGAAAGCAGTCCGCCCAGGCCTATCTGTTCGATGACTGTCCTGCGATATGTTGCCGGAGGTTCAGGCCTCATTGCCTCTGCAGGCGGCAGGAGCACCGCCTTTCTGAGCGAATAGAGAGTGCCTCCAACTGCAGAAAGGATTGTTATCCCTGCTGCGACCAGCACAACGGGCCATTGAAGCTCATAAACAAGAAATGGAAAGCGGTAGAATTCCATATAGATATTGGCAAGGCCCTGTCCGAGTCTGATGCCTGCTGCAATGCCTGCTGCAATGCCGATCAGCACGATCAGCATCACGAATTTCAGGTAATGAATGCCTACAGCCGGATTATCATAACCAAAGGCCTTGAGCGCAGCAATCTGCTCGCGCTGGGTGCTGATGGTTCTGCTGATCACGACGTTCAGCAGAAAGGCCGAGACTGCTATGAAGATGGCAGGGAATATCTCTGCAGACCGCTGCAACTGTTTGAACTCCTCAGTCAGAAACCGGTTCGAGATCTGGTCTTTGCGGCCGTATGCGCCGAGGCCGCCATAAGGATCAAGGATATTGTCGAGCCTCGTGATCACGTCCTCGGCCGCTGTGCCGGGGCTGAGCGAGAGTACCAAATCGTTAAACGCGCCCTTCATGGCATATGCAGTTCCAAGCGGCGACCTGGCCATCCAGATTATCGCATATCTTTTGTAATCAGGGCTGATGGCGCCTGGCCGTGTCTGAAGGACGAATTCAGGCGAAAGCGCAATGCCTGCAATCAGAAGTCTCTTCCACCTGCCGTTGATCACCGCCCCGAAACTGTCGCCGGGAGAGAAACCATGCGCCTCTGCAAAGGCCTCGCTTACGAGCGCCTCATTGTCCTTCAGGGGATCCACCATCCTGCCCTTCCTGATATATAGCCTGTTCAGCAGCGGCCTGCCGCTGTCAGGTATAGAGACAAGCCTGGCTGTAACCGGCTCAGGAAAGCCCCTGACCTCGAGCTTTACATCGGCGATGACCCGCGTCTCGAGACGTTCAACTCCTGGGATCTCGCTTATGCGCAGGCTGACGCTCTCGGGAGCGCGCTTAAGCGGTGCAAATACTTCTGCAAAACCAAAGTCCTTATAGAAACTGTCCCGTGTCATATTGAGTGAATGCATGGTGCCGATAAGCATAAGAAAGGTTGAAACACCACTGCCTATGACAAGCGCAATCGCAAGGGCCTGGCCCTTCATCTTCCAGATATCACGCCTGAGTTTATGATCGAGCGCCTTCATACCCTTACCAGTGCAGTTGGCGCGGAGATTTCTTTGTAGCGTTCCGGCTGATCTCCGTAATCAGGCCGTTGCTCAGATGTATCACCCGGTCGGCCATATAGGCGATGTCAGCATTGTGTGTGATGATGACTGTGGCTGTGCCGAGCCGCCGGTTCACCTGCTCAAGGGCCTCAAGCACAACCACGCCGGTCTCCGAGTCGAGCGCGCCGGTCGGCTCGTCGCAGAGCAGCACCTGAGGATTCTTTGATACGGCCCGGGCAATGGCTACACGCTGCTGCTCGCCCCCTGATAGCTGGGAGGGGAAGTGGTCAAGCCGGTCGCCCAGGTTCACCAGCGAAAGCGCATCCTCAGGCCTCATCGGCTCTTTTGCTATCTCGGTGACAACAGCCACATTCTCCTGTGCAGTCAGGCTTGGGATAAGGTTATAGAACTGAAAGACAAACCCTACATGATGTCTGCGGTACTCGGTAAGCGCCTTTTCTGTCGCCTGGGTCAGGTCAATGCCGCGGTATGAGACCGTTCCTTCTGTGGCTGTGTCGAGGCCGCCCAATATGTTTAAAAGGGTTGACTTGCCGCTGCCTGAAGGGCCAAGAAGTACAACCAGTTCCCCTGCGAAAAGATCAAGGTCAATGCCCCGCAGCGCATGCACCTTCACTGCTCCCATCTCGTAGACCTTTGTGAGAGCCCTGGTCGTGAAGACTTCTTCACGAGGGCTGTCCTGATTTTCGGGCATCACCTGCTTTAGCGTATCCATCTGTGATTTCTCCGCTACCATTATACCGCAGGAAATCAGCCTTCTTTTCAGAATATCCTTCCAAACCTCAAGACAAAATGAAAAAGAGCCTCACGCCAAGACAGGAACAGGTATCAACTGCAGCGTATCACCCGGCCCTCAGTGACGATGAGCTTCACCTTTTTGTCATGAGGGTCAGTGGGAACTGAAGCGATCACCTGCATTTCGTAGGCTGGTGCGACAATGGAAATGCCCCTGTCAGCAGCAGCGAGCAGCCGGTCATAAAAGCCGCCTCCATACCCTATCCTGTTGCCTGCCCCGTCAAATGCAGCGCCCGGGACAATGATCAAATCCATATCATGGATAGTGATCTTCCGGTCTTCTGTCAAAACAGAGGGCTCAGGAATCTTCATATATCCGGGGACAAGCTCGACAATATCCCTGATTTCGTACAGCCCAAGATTATTGCCTTCCACTCGCGGCAGCACAACCCGTTTGCCCTCCTCAATAGACCTGCTGATCATGCCGCAAGTATCTACCTCCGACCTGAAAGAGGCAAATAATAAAATGGTTTCTGCCGTCCTGAACTCACTGAGGCCGAACAGCCGTATTTCTATTGACCTGTCTTTAATCTTCTTTTCTGCGGGGGGAATGCCGTCTCTTTTTGCGAGTACACCTTTTCTGATGGAGGCCTTATCAGCCATTCAGGACTTTTTCGATCACAGCCTTGATCTTCCTCACCTCTTCAACCGTCTGGGGCGAGAACTTATAAGGAGAGTCTCCTTTGATATCTGCCTCCATGATAGCGTGGCTGAAGCTGATATGCCCGGCAAGCGACATGTCTGCAATGCCTTTTTTCACAAAGTCCAGATCTTCCTGTCCGCGTATCTTGTTGGCAACAACAAAGACATTCTTTACCCCCAGGCCCTTTGCCATGTCGCGCACAACACCGGCGGTCTGGATGCTGCGCTGCCCGGGTTCGATAACAACTATAAAGGCGTCTACAGAATCTGCAGTTCCGCGCGTCAGATGCTCGATTCCCGCCTCCATATCAACGATGACCACCTCGTTTCTTTCGACCACAAGGTGCTTAAGGAGCCTCCGCAGAAGCACATTCTCGGGACAGTAGCAGCCTGAAGATGCTGCCTTGCCCTTGCCCATTATGAGCAGGGTTATGCCGTTGATCCTGTATCCGAGCCCCTCAGGCAGGTCATCAACTTTCGGATTGAGCTTGTAGATGCCGGGGCTGCCCGGCTTTGCGCCTGTACGCTCCTCGATAAGCTCATTCATATTGGCTATCGGCACGATCTTCTCTGAAGCCTCACGGGAGACGCCAAGGGCAGAGGCCAGGTTTGCATCAGGGTCTGCATCCACAGCAATCACCTTATTGCCCTCTTCTGCAAATAGATAACTCAACATAGACGACAGTGTAGTCTTGCCGACGCCGCCCTTTCCTGTTACCGCTATCTTCATGGCTTGATAATAGCATTAAGCAAAATGTACTGTCAAAGTCATTTTTGTTTGATTTTTCAAATAGTTATGGAGTATCATTACGAATGGATTCAAAGAAACTAATCGAAGAGTCGGATCACTATCTCATGCATACCTACAGCCGGTTTCCGCTTGCCCTGAAAAAAGGCCGGGGGCTCAAGGTATGGGGTTTTGACGGAAAAGAGTATCTCGATTTTGTGGGAGGCGTTGCCACCAACTGCCTGGGCCACTGCCATCCAAAGGTTGTTGTCTCAATCCAGAAGCAGGCGCAGCGGCTGATGCATGTCTCAAATTTCTATCACATTGAACCTCAGATACGACTCGCAAAAATGCTCGTTGA
>CAYUNK010000052.1:0-19297 GCA_964446125.1 uncultured Nitrospiraceae bacterium
CTAACTGAGGAATTCTTTTGGCCCCAACTGGGGAATTACTCTGGCCCTCGACACCGCGCGGGCGCGTGGATTGAAATATCTATCGCCTCCATGCTGCCATTGAGGCTACTGAGAGCATTACATAAATTTCTACGCCACCTCGCGAAGCACCTTCGGATGTTTGGCCGCAATGCGGAGAAGAGTTTTTGCTGCTCCTGACGGGGATCTGCGGCCGTGCTCCCAGTCGCGCAAGGTACGCGGGGATATGCCTAACAAGGCTGCAAACTTGTCCTGTGACAGCCCGGTTTTGGAACGCGCTTCGGCCACCAGTGAACGGTCTGCCGGAATCAGCTCATCTTTTTCAACAGTGCCATCCGTACGCGTTACCAGACGTCGCAGTGAGCCATCAGACTGCGGAATGAACTGCGTTCTTCGAGCCCAAGCCACCTGTTTGCCCTTGTCAATGGATTTGAGAAAACGTTTTACGGATTCTTTAGCTCTGCTCATGTTCGAATACCTCCTTGATGTGTTTCAGCCACGTGCGAGGCACATCGTCCCGCTCTCCTTTTCCGTAAGCTGCAACCAGGACTATCCGACCCTGTGCAACCCTGAGAAAATAAATTACACGGGAGCCTCCGCGTTTCCCTTTGCCCTTCGCTGCCCAGCGCAGCTTTCGGCATCCTCCGGTTCCAGGAATAACATCACCGGCTTCAGGATGATTACAGAGAAAAGCCTGAAGAGCGAGAAACTCGGTGTCGGAAAAAAGAGTGTCTCTCAACTCATCAAAGGGCGGCAGTTCTATAAAATCCCAAAGCATGTTAAAGTATACGGCAATGCCGTATATAAGGTCAAGAAGGAAGTTATGTCATCTGGGATGAAAAGGATAAAACTCTTTCCCTTTTTGTATAATAACCATCATATGAAACGAATCACGATCCTCGGGTCAACCGGCTCAATCGGCCAGAGCACACTCGATGTCATCTCCAGGAACCCTTCAGAATTCAGGGCAGTTGCACTAGTTGCAGGCCGGAATATCAGTCTGCTCGAAGACCAGATAAAGGCGTTCAAACCGGAAGTAGTGGCAGTTGCCGACGAGGCGATGGCCGAGAAGCTGGCGATGAGAGTGAGCGGCACCAGGATCCTTTTCGGGCCTGATGGTATAAATCAGGCCGCTGCACACGAAAGCGCAGACCTGGTGATCTCTGCCATTGTGGGCGCTGCCGGACTGCTGCCTACCCTTACTGCCATTCGGGCCTGCAAACATATCGGCCTTGCCAACAAGGAGGCCCTTGTGATGGCAGGGAGCATTGTCATGGCCGAGGCAAAGAGAAACGGCATCAGGATCATCCCTGTGGACAGCGAACACTCGGCAGTATACCAGTGCCTGGAGGGCCGGAAGAAAGAAGATGTCAGAAGAATTGTGCTCACCGCATCGGGCGGCCCTTTTGTCAACAGGACAAAGCACGAGCTTGACCACCTGACCGCAGAGGAGGCGCTCAAGCACCCCAACTGGTCCATGGGCAGGAAGATATCGATTGATTCTGCAACGCTGATGAATAAGGGGCTTGAGGTTATCGAAGCCTGCTGGCTATTTGATATTGCCCCTGACCTTGTGGATGTGCTGATCCATCCACAGAGCATTGTGCATTCAATGGTGGAGTTCAGGGACAGGACATTTCTTGCCCAGATGTCCATGCCTGACATGCGGGCGCCGATTGCATATGCGCTTTCGTATCCTGAGAGGCTTGAGGTGCCTCTTCAGGGCCTTGAGCTTGACAGGATCGGACAGCTTACATTCAGGAAGCCCGACTGCGACAGTTTTCCCTGCCTCACCTACGCATATGATGCGATACGGCAGGCAGGGACAGCGCCTGCCGTGCTGAATGCGGCAAACGAGGTTGCTGTTCATGCGTTTCTGAATAAAACCATAGGGTTTAATGATATCCCCGCAGTCATAAGGCGGACAGTCAGGATGCATACATGCGTCACGCAGCCTTGTCTTGATGAGGTGATCGAAGCAGACAGATGGGCCCGGCTTGCAGCTGAGGCCAATATCAAGGAGATACATTTATGATGCTCATTTACGCAGCAGTACTGTTAGGCATACTCATCTTTGTGCATGAGTTGGGCCATTTTATCTTTGCAAAGATGCTCGGCATAAAGGTCCTGAAATTCTCGATAGGCTTTGGGCCTAAGCTGCTCGGCACGAAATACGGCGAGACAGAATACCAGCTCTCTGCATTTCCTCTTGGCGGATATGTGAAGATGTTAGGTCAGTCGGATACGCCTGAAGAGGAAGAGGAGATATCCGAGGCTGATAAACCACGGGCATACAATTTTCAGCCGATCTGGAAACGGTTCAGTGTGGTCTTTTCAGGGCCGTTATTTAATCTTCTATTTGCTGTTGTGATCTTCTTCCTGGTATTTATGAACGGCGTGCCGTACATGCTTGCTGAGGTCGGCACTGTTACTGAGGATTCTCCTGCTGCACGGCAGGGGATTATGAAGGGAGACACGATCCTTGAGGTCAACGGCAGCAGGATCAGCAGATGGGATGAGATGACAGAGATCATCCATAGCCGGCCCGGCAAAGAGCTTTCGATCGTTATTGACAGAGGCGACAGCAGACTTACGCTGATGGTGCGGCCAGAGAAGAAGACTGTCAAGAACCTCTTTGGCGAGGACAAAGAGGTGGGCCTGATAGGCATCGCTCCCTCAGGCAAGACAGATACGAAACAGGAGGGGATGGCGCGCGCCTTCTCTCTTGCAGTGACACGAACATGGGACATTTCGGAACTTACGCTTGTTTCTATCGTTAAGCTGATTCAGCGGATCATTCCGGCTGATACCATAGGCGGGCCGATCATGATATTTCAGATGGCAGGCCAGCAGGCAAGCCACGGCGCAATGAACTTTTTCACCTTCATGGCAGTGATCAGCATCAACCTCGGCATACTGAATCTTCTGCCTATACCTGTGCTTGACGGCGGACATATCCTTTTTATGGGAATCGAGGCTATCAGGAGAAAGCCGCTCAGCGACAAGGTGATCATCATGTCTCAGAAGATCGGTCTGGTCTTGCTGCTAAGCCTTATGGCCTTTGCCTTTTACAATGATATTGCCAGAATATTTACAGGCAAGACCTTCTGATCATGGGCCATATCCTCAAAATCAGGATCTATTATGAAGATACTGACTGCGGCAATGTTGTGTACTATGCGAACTATCTGAAATACTGTGAGCGTGCCAGAACCGAGTTTCTCGAATCAAGGGGCATAAGCATGAGGCAGCTTATTGAAGATGAGATCTTCTTTGTTGTTGCCGAGGCATCCCTCAAATACCTCTCACCCGGACGATATGGCGATATCCTTGCCATAGAGACGATTGTTGACCGGGTGGGGCCGGCTTCCATAATCTTTAACCATCAGATCAGGCGTGACTCTACCGGTGAACTACTGGTGCAGGCAATCGTGAAGCTGGGCTGCGTGAATTCGAAGATGAAGCCCCTGCGGCTCGGGCAGGATATCATGCAGGCAGTAGCAGAGGAAGGACAGAAATGATAAGGCCTGCGACATTGAAAAAGCACAGTTCTGCCGGAGGTGTTATCTTCAGGCGGGCAGCAGTCAGTGTGGAAGTTGCGCTTGTCTCTGTCAGGGGCGGCAGGGTCTGGTGTCTGCCAAAGGGTATAGTTGACAAAGGGGAGACCCCTGAGATTACAGCGGTGCGCGAGGTGAGGGAGGAGACGGGCTTAAACGGCAGTATCATCGAAAAGCTGGGAGATGTAAACTACTGGTACTATATAGCTGATGAGAATGTGAAATGCAGAAAGACCGTCTCCTTCTATCTCATGGAGTATATAAGCGGCGATACCTCAGACCATGACGCTGAGGTTGATGCGGCTGAGTGGTTTTCATTTGATGCAGCATTTGAAAATGTCAGGTACAGGGGTGACCGTCTGATTCTTGAGAAGGCGCAGACAATACTGTCAGAGAAGCAGGCAAACATATGAAAAAGTTACAGGACAGGCAATCAATAAAAAAAATATGTGACAGACTGCATAAAGAGGGCAGGAAGATCGTCTTCACAAACGGCTGCTTTGATATACTGCATGCCGGTCATGTGCGCTATCTGAAGCAGGCGAAGGGCCTTGGCGATATCCTTGTTATCGGCCTCAATTCTGATTCCTCTGTCTCTGGCATCAAGCCGGGCAGGCCGATCAATTCCGAGAAGAACCGGGCAGAGGTGCTGTCGGCTCTCTCCTCTGTTGATTATGTCGTGATCTTCCGCGAAAAGACTCCGTACAATCTGATCAAGGCAGTAAGGCCCGATCTGCTCGTAAAAGGCGGCGACTGGCGACCTGAAGAGATAATAGGATCAGACATTGCGAAAGAGACCCGCAGCCTTGCTTTTGTCAGAGGCCTCTCCACCACCCGGATCATAGAGAAGATCAAACAATCAGCATAGTATCCTTGAACCTCCATCTATTACTGAAAAACAGATTCATGCCGCTGCTTGAAGGCAGCAGCCGAATCTATAATCTCACCGGATCTTCTTCTGCGCTTTTGCTTGCCCTTTGCCCTGAGGCCTTTGTTGCCATCGAAAAGGACGGTGAAACTGCAGAGATACTCAAGAAGGACATTGATTTTTATCGGCAGCTGTTTTCGTTAAAGCCAACCCTTTTCATGCCAGAGCCGGAAGGGCCTGAGGCTGCAGGTGAGCGAGCAGGGATGATTCTTGGCATGAGCCATGAGGATTCTTTTGTCGCTTCTTTTCAGAACCTTCATGCAGGGTTCTGGGACAGAGAGCTTCTTCAGGAACAGCTCCTGATGATAAAGCAGGGTGCAGAGCAGAGCCGTGAAGCCTTTGAGTCGGCGCTTACAGACCTCGGATACCAGGCCGTCCCGATGGTGACCGAACAGGGGCAGTTCAGCAGGCGGGGATGGATCGTTGATCTGTTTCCGTCAATGTCAGAGCATCCCGTACGTCTTGAGTTTATTGGCGACGAGATAGAACAGCTCAGAATGTTTGATGTCGAGACGCAGAAGTCGGTAAATGAGATAGATGCCATCACCATATTTCCTGCCGGGGAGCCTGAGCTTAGCTGGGGCCTTAGGGATATTGCAGGCCAGAGGCGCTGGTTCTGCCTCTTTTCTCCTGAAGATAGAGAGCTGCTTCCGCCGGAGACTACGTTTCTCTCCCGGTATTCCTTTGAGGCAGGAACCCTGCCGGATGAGGAGTCAGGGGATCTGCCGGTCATGCTGCAGATTGATGCAGGGCTTTCTTCTGTGGCCGGCCTCGGCATCCTGCCTCAGGAAAGAAAAAGCCTTGAGAACCTTCCCGGGACCATCTCCCGCATAGCGCAGTCTCAGAGGGTTATGATTGTGCTGCCGTCTGCAGGTCAGGCAGAAAGGCTTCGTGATCTTTTCCGGGAGCAGGAGATAGATTTGGCGCATCTGAACATTGAAGAGTTGCCGGCATTTGGGGGCAGGCTCTCGGTGACGGAAGGGAAGCTCTCTTGCGGCCTTTATGTCGAAGGGCTTCTGATTCTGACTGAACGGGAGATCTTTGGTGAGCGGCGCATGTACCGCCAGCAGAAAAGATCAAAGGTGGCAAACCTCCTTGCCTCTTTGGATGACATAGTGCCGGGCGATTATGTTGTTCACCGGGACCACGGCGTCGGCAGATTCTCGGGTATTGCGCGAAGGCAGAGCGGCTCGACAGAACTCGAATTGATGCAGCTTGAATACCAGGACGGCAGACTCTATATCCCTATCCAGAACATCGGGGCGCTCTCAAAGTACCGCTCTGAAGAGGGTGTTGTGCCGAACATGGATAAGCTGGGCGGCAAGACCTGGGAGAAGAAGAAGGAACGGGCCAGGAAAAAGGTGCATGAGCTGGCCGAAAAGCTGGTGGCTCTCTATGCCGGAAGAAAGGTGGCCCGTGGATTCACCTTTACGCATGACACTGAGCTTCACAGGGAATTTGACAGCTTCTTTCCGTATGAGGAGACGCCGGATCAGCTGGCAGCGATTGCAGATATCAAAAGTGATATGGAGTCTGAAGAGCCTATGGAGAGACTTCTCTGCGGTGATGTCGGCTACGGAAAGACAGAGGTGGCGATGCGCGCTTCGTTTAAGGCGGTGTACGATAACCGGCAGGTGGCTGTGCTGGTGCCGACAACTATCCTTGCAGAGCAGCATTATCGCAACTTCAGGGAGCGGTTTTCGGGCTTTCCGGTCAGGATTGACCATGTAAGCAGGTTCAGGTCCCGCAGGGAGATCAGTGATACCATGAAGGCCCTGTCCAACGGAGAGGTGGATATTGTGATCGGCACGCATGGCCTGCTTTCTAAGAAGCTTCAGTTCAGCGCCTTGGGCCTGCTGGTGGTTGATGAAGAACACAAATTCGGCGTGAGCCAGAAGGAGAGGATCAAGGAGCTTGCGCGGAGTGTTGATGTCCTGAATATGACTGCAACTCCCATTCCCCGCACGCTCCATATGGCCCTCTCCGGCATCCGCAAGATCAGTGTCATAGAGACGCCGCCTGAGGAGAGGCTCGCAGTCAGAACGACCGTGACCGTATATGATGAGAAACTGATCAAAGACGCGATAAGCCGGGAGCTGGAACGAAGTGGACAGGTCTTTTTCGTGCATAACAGGATCAGCGATATCTATAAGGTAGGACAGCGCATTCAGATGCTTCTGCCTGAGGCCCGGCTTGCAGTGGCGCATGGACAGATGCCCGACAGGGAGCTTGAGGATATCATGCACCGGTTCTTTGAGACGGAGGTCAATGTTCTGCTTTCGACCTCGATCATCGGCTCAGGCCTCGATATCCCGAGGGCGAATACGATCATCATCAACAGGGCTGACAAGATGGGGCTGGCAGACCTGTATCAACTAAGGGGAAGGGTCGGCAGAGGCAGCCAAAGAGGATATGCCTTCTGTATTATCCCGGGCGAATCGCTGATGAGCGATGAGGCCAAAAAGCGGCTTCAGGCCCTGCAGGAGATGAGCTACCTTGGCGCAGGGTTCAGGCTTGCCATGAAAGACCTTGAGATCAGGGGGGCAGGCAATATCTTTGGGCCTGAGCAGTCGGGCCATATCCATGAGGTCGGCTTTGACCTGTACATCGAGATGCTCGAGAAGGCTGTTGCCGAAATCCGGGGCGAAGAGATCAGTCAGGAGATAGAGCCGCATATTGACCTTAATATCTCGGCCTTCATACCAGAGACCTATGTTGATGACAGTATGCTCAGGATGAGCCTGTACCGCCGTATCTCATCCCTGAATACGGAAAAGGGCGTCGAAGACCTTGGCGCTGAGTTACGGGACCGGTTCGGCGAGATACCAGAGGAAGCAGCCGGCCTGCTTGGCGTGATGAGGCTCAAGATTGTTGCACGGGAGCTTATGACCCTGAAGATACATTCAGTGCAGGAGAGGGTGAGGGTGGTATTTTCTCCTGAGACGCCGGTGCAGCCGGAGATGATCTTTCATCTGCATGAGGCATGGAAGGGTCGCATGAAATTTCTCCCTGACGGATTTGATCTTGATATGAAAAAACAGGATGCAGGCACCATGCTTGACGAGATCTATCGCGCCCTTGATTCGCTGCTGCAGGCATTGACTGCGGGCTGATCGCAGCCTATAGGTGTTTTCCCTGATATGAATCGTATAAATACCATGATACGATACGTTTACTCTGGTATTGGCCGGGTACAACATTTTCAGATATCGCTTGCAATCCAGCCGAGAAGTTGATACAAATGAATTATTCTCGTAGTTCAGGAGGCCTGTTATGTTTGCAAGAATAGTGATGGTGGTGTTCGGACTGGTGTTCATGGCATTACCGGTATTTGTGAATGCTGAGCCTCCTTTTAAAGAGGCTGTCACGGGCATGGAATTCATCCCCCTTAAGGGCGGCTGCTTTGAAATGGGTGACTCTGTCGGCGAAGGCGACAGCAATGAGCGGCCTGTTCGTGAAGTATGTGTTGACGCTTTTTTCATCGGCAAATATGAAGTGACGAACGAGCAGTTCAGGAAATTCAGGCCTGAACACAATAGCGCTGCCTATGAGGGACTTCCTCAGAATGGCGACAAACAGCCCGCAGTGAATGTTTCATGGGAGGATGCCGTTGCCTTTGCCAAATGGCTTTCAGAAAAGTCAGGCAAGACATATCGGCTGCCGACTGAGGCAGAATGGGAATATGCAGCTCGTGGCGGCACGAGATTGAACCGTTTCTGGGGTGATAATCCGGATGATGCATGCAGGTTTGCGAATGTTGCGGATTTGAGTGCAAAGACCAGATGGAGAAGCTGGATGACACATTATTGTGACGATAAATTCCTCGTTTCTGCTCCTGTGGGGAGTTTTGAACCTAACTCATTTGGATTGCACGATATGCTCGGCAATGTGTGGGAGTGGGTGGAGGATGTATACGACAGTGGTGCGTATGCAAAACTTCCGCGCAACAATCCGGTCTTTGGGGGATCTGGGGAATATCGTGTAATGAGAGGCGGGGGATGGAGCAATGGGCCTCTTGGCATCAGAAGCTCACACCGTGTCGGGCTGACGCCGACCTTTGGCCACCATGGGCTCGGATTTCGTCTCGTAAGGGTTAATTAATATTTTTGTATTTGGGTCTTGGCGCGATATATCTTGGACTTGGGAGGTCAATATGCAGAAACGATACATACTGTTTATTATTTTTACATTTATAGTTCTTGTTGCCACTGTTTCCCGGTCACAAAGCAGCGGCAGGGAGCCTGATATTTCTAAGGGGTACATCGGCGCTGTGACCTGCAAGGGATGTCATGAAGACAAGTATGAAAGCTATATGAAGTCAATCCACTCAAAGAAGCAGGTTCAGGGACCGGAAAGCAAGGAAGCATGTGAGACCTGCCATGGTGCGGGCTCGAAGCATGTAGAGAAGGGCGGTGGGAGAGGTGTGAATATTTTCGATTTTGGCAATAAAGTGGACGCTGATGCACGTTCCTCAAAATGTCTTATCTGCCACGAAGAGACGAGACATCTTGCATTCTGGAGTGTCGGAAGACATAAGACCGCCGGAGTTGCCTGCAATGATTGCCATAAGGTTCACTCTGCAGAGAAAATGAACTTAAAAGAGAGAGAAGCTGACCTGTGTTTCGGCTGTCATAGGGATATACGGTCGCAGGTCAACAGGCAGGCGCATCATCCCATTATGGAGGGGAAGGTGTCATGCACTGATTGTCATGATCCTCATGGCGGTTTCGGCGAAAAGATGGTGAAGGCTGATAGCGTTAATGAACTCTGTTTCAAGTGTCATGCTGAAAAGAGGGGGCCATTCCGGATCGAACACCAGGCCGCTGCAGAGAACTGTCTGAACTGTCACAATGCGCATGGCAGCAACCATCGGGGCATGCTTACAAGCCGGGTACCCCATCTCTGTCAGGAGTGCCATGGTTCCGGAGGCCACAGGGGAAGGGCGTATACTGCCCAGCGGTCTTTTGATGGCCCTGACCCGAGGATACAGATGTACGGCAGGGCATGCATGAACTGCCATACCAACATACATGGCAGCTCTGCCGACTGGCTCAGATAAGGGGGATTGATATGAAACGTACAATGTATTTTATGGTAATTGCCCTGGCAGTAATGATTGTCCCCTGCCAAGATGCCCTTGCCGCTGAAGCGACTTTTCAGGGAAGCCTGACGGTGCATGGACAGTTGCTGAGCGTTAATGGCGATATGGCTAAGTTTAATGAGTACTCCGACACAAGGGATGGGATCTACAGCTCGATAAACTTAAACTATGACAGCAACACTTATTTTATGCGCTTCAATGCAGAGGATATTTTATACAGAACAGAGAGATACAGCCTCGACGGCGGGATGTGGGGCAAATTCAGATATTATCTGCTATATCATGAAATGCCTCATAACACAACATTTGGGGCCAGGACATTCTACTCAGGAGCGGGAAGCAGCTCTCTTGATCTGATGGGCGATCCTGATGACGTTACGACGTGGGCAACCTTTGATTACAAGACCGAAAGAAGGCGGATTGGAGCGGGCATCAGTCTTGTTTCTTTGGAGCCATTTTATTTTAACTTCTCCGGGCAGACCGAAAAGAAGACGGGCATAAAACCGTCTGCATATGGAGACCTCAGCGGCAGCGGTGTGGTATTCGAACTGCCTGCGCTGATTGATTACCGGACTGATACGTTCCATGTTGAAGGGGGATACAGCAGGAAGCCGTTCCATGCTTCGCTCAGCTATGAGCAGAGCAGATTCAACAATAACAATCAGGCGCTCGATTTCTATGATCTTTCACTCGGCGGGCCCAATTCGGTTGCATTGGCGCCTGACAATGATTACTACAAAGTTGCCTTCAGGGGTGCAGTATTTTTGCCATATAACAGCAGGCTAAGCCTTAACGCAGGGACATCCCGCACAAAATCACATGCAGAGAGCAACAATCTGCTCGGTTTTGACGATTTTTATGGGAGAGTTGTAACAAAGAATTTGGATATAGTGCTGACGACGAATCCTGTCTCTTCAGTTAACGGGAAGATTTTCTTTAAGTATTACGACAGGGATGATAAGTCGGAGACCGGTGAAGACCATATGGGCTATATCACCAACAAGTTTGGCGGCCAGCTTGGACTCAGGCTTCCTGCTCACTTCAGGCTGACAGTTGGCTATATGGCAAATCAGACAAGGTTCGATGGCCGGTATGATGCGAGGAAGAGAAAGGATGATATATATTCTGCAGACTTGACATGGTCCGGACTGGATTTTGCAGCATTCAGGATCGGATATGAGCGGCGGCATAGGGATACGGACCGAAGCGGCACTGCCGCAGTGGCGGATTTTGATACACTCTGGAGATTCGATGTAGCTCCATCAGACAGGGACATGGTGAAGGTATCGGTTGATCTTTCCCCGGCAAATAATCTTTCGGTTACTCTTGGGTATAAGTATATGGAGTCGAATTACGAAGATAAAGCCCTTTCATTTGCAAGCCGGGGTCTTGGCCTGCGCGATTACAAGAGCGATGGCTTTTTTGTTGATGCAGGGTATAACATTTCAGGCGCAGCAAGGGTCTATGGATATTTTGACTATGAGAAGGTGCGCAGCCTGCAGTATGGATATTCGAGTTCAGATCCGACAGACTGGAGTCTGGCCCGGAAAGAGAGTAATTACGATTACGGCATTGGGGCTGATTTCATTATTATTCCGAAAAAAGTTACTGTCAGGGCCGCCTATGACTATGTGCGATCAGACGGCGCAGCTGACTTTTCCTATCTCGATATTATGACTCCGGCCGGCTTAGATATACTCAACTGGGGAGACTATCGAAAGAGGGTATTCACGGTAAGCGCCAAGTATGAAATGACCAGATCAATGAGTCTGACAGCCGGGTATCGCCATGAGGAGTTCCGTCTTGAGGATATTCTGCTGTCAGGGTATGAGTACCGTCCGGCGGATGACGCCTATCTTACCGGCGCCTATAAGGGCCAATCGTACAGGGCAAATGTCCTGTTTATGAACGCTGTGTACAGATTCTAACCAATTCGGCAAGGAGAACAGAATAATGAATATGAAAGATTATAAGATACGATTCCTGGTTGTCCTGATGGTAGCAGCGCTGTCAATAGCCATGTCAGTCAGTTATGCCGGGGCAGTGTATCTTCGTGACGGCACAAAGGAGGTTTCACCTGGAGTCTATGTGAATCCCAATGATGGTATGTGTGTAGTAGGCCTTGCAGCAAACGGCAATATGCTGATAGATGCCTCTGTCACGAACGCGCGCGATTGTGTTGCGTATACGACAGGACTGACCAGTATGACGACTCAGGCCTCATGCGCACCTACAAATGGCGGCGTCGGGACCGACGGATATCGGCATACGTGGGCGACCTCCAATACATGCATTAACGCCGCCAATCCTGCTGTAGCAATATCACTTGTTGATTTGGACCGCACGCTTGCCATGTGTTTATCAAAAGGAGGAACAACACTCACCTCCTCAGGCACCTGTGTTGCCTATGGTTGGCTTTACCGGAATGTGAAGGTTGACGGGTCTCTGCCGGACATATCAGGAGGCAAAGGCGTGACTTCGGCTGCAAACCTCGGCTTCTGCTACACTTCAATGAGAATGACTACTGCCGGATATACAACTGCAGCTCTCTGTCCATCATCCAATAATGACAGGACTCTTACCCCCGGCAATTATTATCTCGGGCCGGATGGGGTGACGTATTTTCAGACAGAGGCAGGGTATAACGCAGGCTTAGGCTGGTCATTTGCAAGTTCGCAGTGCGTTTATGCCTATGGCATTATAGGATATACGAATGGAACTACCACGAAATTGGACGGCACGACATTAGCCGCCAATACTTATGTGAATCTGACAGCATATACGACCCAGGGCGATTGTCTGGCAAACGGGTTTTTGTGGGAAAACTGGCTGCCTGTGACAGCTACGACATCATTGTCTGTTGCAACTACTCCCAGCGCTTCTACAATACGCAAGTTTGACGCCCTATCAACAGTCAATGTAGGCGGAGGTGAATTCGTGACACGGCAATGCGTCCGTTGTCATACTGACCAGTCAAGGGCGTATGCTGAGAGACTGAAGCTGGGCTTTACTGAAACAGGACACAAGAAATCTGGCAATAGCTCTAACCCCATATGGGCTGCCATTGGCGATCCGTGGGGGGTTAAGGGCGTTCAGTGCTCAATCTGCCATGCTGCGTCAAATCCTACCCGGCCGGATCTTATCCAGGTGAGCGCCACGACAGGAATAGCCCGGAGTACATCAACCCACGATGCAAACGGGTACGGGTCAGCAGCAACGGCCATATGCTTCACCTGTCATGGAGTACCTGCAGGCGGGTCAACGAATCCGGCCGGCGTGATCCCGACGTCTGGAGGCGGTTTTGGCAGGACAATCAAGGATCTGGCTCCAATTGCCAATCAGTTTCTGAACAGCCCACATGCGAAATACAGCGGCACAAGCTCAGGACAGTCAATCATGGGAAAGGCAAACTATTCCAGCGCCTTTGTAGGCAATCTCTGCCGCACGAGCAACAGCATAGGCGGAGGCAGCATAATAACCACGATGTATCAGTCAGGGGCGGCAAAGAGCATTCCTCTTATTGATCGCAGCATTAATCCGGACTGCTCCAATGCAGGAACCGGCTCAGCCACGAGTGGGGCGGCAGGCTTCTGGGTGAACGAAGGGTCAGGGGCCTCAGATGCACAGGGCAACTGCACAACATGCCATGATAGCCACTGGAGTCTGGATGATAGCGGTCTGAATGCAGAGCCTGTAAGGCGTGAGTGTACGACGTGCCACAGCGATCCGGCGGCAGGAGGATATGCATCTGCGTCTGGCGCACAACAGATCATGCTGAGTCCAATGAAACATCCGGCCGTTGCAGGCACACCATTGGTTGATGAATATGGTGACTTGCTTACCGGCAAAGCCAGAAATCGGGCCTGCGAAACATGCCATATGCCGAAATTGACGGCCGGCGATTCTCCGATGCATCTATGGCGCATAAGCACTAATCCAGGTTACTCAACAGCTGGGGCAGGCCAGGCAAACCTTGTCAGCGGAGAGGCGTTTGTTGATCTTGATGCTGCGTGCGGCCAGTGCCATGGCGCTTCCGGCTCTGCTCACCTGTTCAGTAAAGCAATACTCGCCGGATTGGCATCTGGTATGCATTCTGGAAGCGCTCCAACAACGGACTGCGCTGTTTGTCATGCAACAGCACAGGGCGCTTCTATTGCCATTAAGGGAAGTTTGGGAGCCGGCAAGAACCACCATGGAGCATTTGTGGATTGCAGCAATTGCCATCAAAGAGGAGGCGTTGAGCCGACTCCTGATAATGCGTTCTGCACAGGCTGTCATAATCCTTCAAATCAATTCTCACCTGTTAATCCTGGGGTTAATCATCATATCGGCACATGCATAGGTTGTCACATTCCGGGAGATACCGTTGGTGCAGGCGGAGTCACCGGGCCTGGTGTTATTCCGGTCAAATTTGACTGCAATACATGTCATCCTTCGAAAAAGCAGTCATTGGTCAATCATCCCAATAATCCCCCGCTGGGAACTCCTGACTGTTCAGGCTGTCATGGTGCAGGGGGATTCCAGCCCACCGCAACTGTATGTAACAGTTGCCACGGGGGAAGTAGCGGGCCAGGGGCTGTGACCGGACGATCACGATACTTGACGGCAGACACGATCAGGAGGTTGCTTGCTGCAGGAATTCACAAGAATGCAGCGCCTGTGGCCTCAATGACTGTTGTTTCGTTGCCGGGCCGTACCATACGGCTGACTGATACCTCAACAGACATTGATGGAAACCTATCCTCTATCAGAGTGGAATGGGGAAATGGCAAGGTGTCCGTGATTGCCCCTGGTGCGACAATAAATCATGTGTACACCAAGACAGGGGTTTTTACGATTAAACTTACCGCTGCGGATGCTAAGGGGTTAAAGTCAACTATCAGCAGGAAAGTTACTGTTATAAGATGAATTTCATGATTCCGTAATTGCAGCAGCTGCAGAAACCGGCATAGAATACTGATTTCCGAAACACAGCAGTATGGGAGGCCCATACTGCTGTGTCTATTTGGAGATAAAACGAAAATCTTGCACTATAATAGGTAGTACAATGCATGCGGTTCTAAGTGATACATCCGAGAAATTGGTATAATCCTTAATATGCTGGTTCAAAAGTTCGGAGAAGATTTGTACAAGAGAGCGCAGTCGGTTATATAACCATGTACTGCGACGCCTTTAATCTCAAAGAGAAGCCTTTTTCCCTTGCTGCTGATCCCAGATACCTTTATATGAGCGGGCAGCACTGGGAGGCGATGGCCCATCTCATGTACGGCGTGCAGGACGACTGGGGCTTTGTGCTGATCACCGGAGAGATAGGCACAGGCAAAACAACTCTTTGCCGCCTGCTGCTTGAGCAGATGCCGGAAGATGTGGAGGTCGCCTTTCTCCTTAACCCCAGGCTTGCAGTGCAGGAACTGCTTGTCTCTATCTGTGAAGAGTTCAGGATTCAGCCCTCATCTGCCGCTGCCGGCACCAAAGAGCTGTTTGATCTTATCAGCGGACGGCTGATCGAGATTCACGCCATGGCGAGGAAGGCCCTGCTTATTATTGATGAGGCTCAGTATCTGACTTCTGAGGTGATGGATGAACTTCGGCTGCTGACCAACCTCGAAACAGAAGGAGGCAAGCTTCTGAGAATCATACTCCTGGGTCAGCCGGAGCTGAGGGATAAGCTGGCGAGGCCCGAACTTGAGCAGATGTCTCAGCGCATAACCGCCCGCTTTCATCTGGGGCCGCTCTCAAGAAAGGACGTTGCAGCCTACGTCAGCCACAGGATGACTCTGGCAGGAGCAGATAGACAGTTTTTCACCCCATCTGCAATACGGGTGCTCTTCCGCATCAGCCGGGGCGTGCCCCGACTTATTAACGTGATATGTGAAAGGGCGCTTCTTGGAGCCTGCATGAAAAAGGACGAACTGGTGAGGCGGTCAACCATGATACAGGCCGGACATGAAGTGCTGCGGGGCTCAGGTATCAAAAACGGTTCAGGCAGTTATGCTGCTTTACGCTGGGCAGTATCAGGCGCAGCAGTCGTGATGCTTGGCGCCCTGATTTTTATTTCGGGATACGACGGCGCTGCGATCAAGGCAGAGTCCGGGCCGCAACTGCAGAGCAGTAACGAAGCAGTTCAGACATCGTCTGCCGGCGCTACAGCCGCTCAATGGTGGCCTGTTGACCTTGGTTTCGGGCAGAGCAGAGATGCGGCATACAAAGACCTCCTGATCAGAAAGGGAATAACGTATAATTCCTCAAGTCCTTTGACTGCAGATACGATATGTGCTGATATGGAGCTGTTTAATCTGCAGTGCATGCAGCGCCGGAGACCTGTGCCGGATCTGAAGACCCTGCCGGTTCCTGTTGCTGTGAAGCTTCGTAATATTCAGGGCAGACAACTGTTTGTGGTATTCAAAGGGATAAAGGGCGGCAAGGCGCTGCTCAGTATTGCGGAGGAAGACAAAGAGGTGGCTGTTTCAGATGTCATGGCCCTCTGGACAGGTAACTATACAGCTTTCGAGCCGATCGGCGCCCAGGATGCTGTCAAGCGCAGGGCATATGCATCAGAGTCCGGGCGGATTAAGGACTGATTGCGGTGTCGTTTATCCTTGACCAACTCAAGAAATCCGGTAAACAGCGAGAGCTGGAATTGGCAATGCTCAGGCAGAAGCAGAAGTCAGAGGAACGTAGCGTTGCTCCTGTCCTGATGAACTCGGCGGAGAGAAGGGCGCTCTTCAGGGGCCATAACCGGCAGTTTGGCGCTGTTGCAGTTCTGATTGCGGTTGCTGCTCTGTATGGGGCTGCTTCGTTATTAAATAAAGGGGACCAGCCGGGGGGCCGGTCTGTTGTGGCTGAGGTGAAGGGTTCTGTTCAGAAGGCTTCACCATTGTCCAGTGCGTTATCTTCTGATTCTCCGGATCGGCTGCGGAATCCTCAGGCTTACAAGGCGGGAGATTCCGGCGCTGAGGGCCTGAAGGTGGAACAAAGACAGACAGCTGCTGCCAGGCCGGCAGAGCAGGTGAATGTAAGTGAGCGAGTCCACGATGCCCCTCTGCAGGCTGACTCAGAAAGACCTGCAGAAGAGGCAGGATCTGATGAGTCTGCGGCTCGAAGTTACCGCCCGCTGGAGGTGAAATCTTCCGGCAGGTCCATTGACGGCTCTGTTATGGAGTACAAGCAGCTTCCGCCTGCTGTGAAGGAGAGTCTTCCTGATCTCAGGATCACATCCCATCTGTACAAGCGGGATTCCCGCCTGGTCAGTATTAATGGCCGTATCATGACTGAAGGCTTAAATATGGATGGAGGCCTGCTCCTTGAAGAGATCACACCGGAGGGAGCTGTACTCAGTTATGGGAAATACCGCTTTCTTGTAAGGGCCGGCAGATAGGCGCTGCGTCATGCCTGAGGACGATATTGTTCAGCAGCGCATATAAGTAACATTCATCAACTTTTTTTCAGTCAGTATGATCAGGCTCCGCTCATCCTCGCACGAGAGCAAGTCCGGGGATGTTTACATTAAACCTATAATCAGTCTATTATGACCGGTAAGGAGAAAGATTATGGGTATAGGCCGGTATGGAGGTCTGAACAAAAGAAGGAGTGCGAGATATCCCAAGAGGTTCATGGCGGAAATGGAGTATGACGGCAGTATTCATGAGATCAGAACTATAGATATATCGGAGCACGGCGTACTTATACCCAAACGTATACCTCCGCCAATTGGGGCTCATGTTAAAATTCATTTAACTATCAGAGACGAGAAGACCGTATTTGAAGGGGTGGTCAAGAGACTGTCAAAGTGCCTTATTAACCGGGTGCAGACTGTCGGTATTGGTATAGATATTTCATCGCCTGAATATAAGGAGTTTGTTAAAGATAAGATATTGATCACAGGTGATGACTGAGCTATAGCCTGAATCTGACATAAGCCCTGTGCGGCTTTTCTGACAGGCCGTACCATGAATAAGTTGCAGGTTTTAGTTATTGAAGGCGACTGTTTTGCATGTTTTGAGCTCTATACGGAGCTGAATGGAACCGATCGGCAATAAAAAAAGATATTGGCCTGCGGTGGCATGCTGCAATGAACTGGAGGGTTTGTTATGTCTGAAGATATAAGCAGTGCAATTACAGAGATCCTGGCTAAACATTCAGAGATATCCGGCGAAATGATAGTAATGGATACACGGCTTGACAGTGTCGGCGTGGATTCACTGAAAATGGTTGAGATCATTTTTGATCTGGAAGAACGGTTTGACATCAGCATTCCTGACTCCTCATTTGCAGGCATGGATAACAGGCAGATGCAGACTGTGGGTGATGTAGCTCGTGTAGTCAGGCAACTGATTGCAGAGCAGTCGGCCTGATGAAGCGGATTGTCGTCACCGGCCTGGGTTGCATATCAGCCCTCGGCAATGACTGCGCTCAGTTTAAGCGCAGACTGCTTAATGGTGAAAGCGGCATTGGTCCGATTACCCGGTTCGATTCTGCCGGTTTCCAGGTCAGAATTGCTGCTGAGGTTGACAGGTTTGACGGGAGCGTTTTGTTCCCTGAAAAACAGCTTTCCCAGCTCGACCGATATGTACAGTTTGCCCTTGTATCTGCGCGTGAGGCTATTTCTGACGCCGAACTGGAGTTTAAGGGCGATGTAGCCCGAAGGACGGCAGTGGTGCATGGCACAGGTGTTGGAGGGCAGGGTACACAGGAGGCTGCTTATCATCGTTTCTTCGCGCTTAATGAAAAACGTGTTCATCCTTTTACAGTACCCAAATTGATTCCGAGCTCCGGCGCCAGCTGGGTCGGCATGGAATTCGGCATAACCGGCCCATCCTTTGCCACAACATCTGCATGTTCTTCGTCCGGACATGCCATTGGAATGGCGATGCTGCTGTTGCGTTCAGGCATTGTGGATCTGGCTGTAACAGGAGGGGCCGAAGCCTGTATTACTATGGGAGCCATTAAGGCATGGGAAAGTCTGCGCGTTATGGCCAAAGACACATGCCGTCCTTTTTGCAGGACAAGAGGTGGAATGGTCATAGGAGAGGGAGCAGGAACGCTGGTTCTTGAGACGCTGGAGCATGCACAGGCGAGGGGCGCAAAGATATATGCAGAACTTTCCGGTTTCGGCATGAGCGCAGATTCGCACAGCATGTTACAGCCGCTGGCCGAGGGGCAGGCACAGGCGATGCGCAGCGCCCTGGATGATGCCGGATTGGCTCCTGAATCAGTTGACTATATAAATGCGCACGGCACTGCCACGGCGCAGAATGACCCGACCGAAACAGAGGCAATACGTAAGGTATTTGGCAGTCATGCCGAAAGACTTGCGGTCTCTTCCTCAAAGTCAATGCTGGGCCATACCCTGGGGGCCTCCTCTGCCCTTGAAGCCATAGCATCTATCGTAGCGATTGACCAACAGACTGCTCCTCCTACTGCTAACTTCCGCGAGGCCGACCCGCTATGCAACCTTGATTATGTCCCAAACAAGGCCCGGCCCATGCCTGTCAATGTGGTTCTGAGCAACTCGTTTGCCTTCGGCGGACTGAACACTGCACTGCTTTTCAGAAGATATAAGGGTCTGTAAGCGGCTTTGTCCTTTTTCTGCATAATTGAGTTCGGCCTTACATAAACCGACAGCGGGTTGGGGATTTGTTGATCAGTATGGGTCTGCGTCTATCCTGAGCTCTGTTGCCCCTGCATTTCTGA
>CAYUNK010000053.1:0-19020 GCA_964446125.1 uncultured Nitrospiraceae bacterium
AAGCCGTATGGCGATGAATGTTCTGTCGGAGGCAAGAGTTTTCTCTGGGCGACCAGGTATGATACCGGAGGAACTGCCGGAGCTTTGTTGAAGGGGAAAGGTCTCGTTCAGGTCTCGACCGGCAGTATAGAACAGATAGACCTTTCAGCAGCCTTTACCGAGGCCGGCGGCAGGAAGAGCTATGCAATGGAGGGTGTCCCTCCTACAGCCCAGGGCCTGTCAATACTTGGAACACCACCCCCGGTTAAGAGGGTGATGCATATAAGGGAGAGGTGAGGCAGGATGCATCGTGCATCATGTATCCTGAATCGTGAGAGCGGCGTATCATTGACAGAACTGATTATCGTCGTCACGATTATCGGCATTCTTGCCGTTGCCCTTGGGTATTCATTTCAGGGATGGATGGGCGCATACAGAATTGAGAGCCAGACAAAGGAGATGTACGTTGATCTGATGAACGCGAGGGCCAGGGCGATGCAGAGAAACCGGAGCCATTTTGTTGTGGTAACAGCCAATAACTATCAGGTTGTTGAAGATGCGAATGAGAACAATATCAATGATGATGCAGCACTGCCGGAGTGGACAACCCCCAAGCCGCTGCAGTATGCGGTAACAGCAGGAGCAGGCACATATACAATCATTACGAGGGGTCTTGTTTCGCCTGAGGGCACAATTCGATTTAACGCCGGCACAAACACGCCTGATTATGACTGCATCTTCTTGAGGGATACAAGGATGAATATCGGACTTTGGAATGGAACCGCCTGTGCTGCAAAATAACAGAGGCGTGAGCCTTGTAGAGGTGATGATAGCCCTTGTGGTGCTGCTTCTGGTCTTTCTGGCCCTGATGCAGACCGCTTTGGTAAGCATTGACGCCAATATGAACAATGTCCTGAGGGATGAGGCGGTCAGCATTGCTGAACAGAGGCTTAATGAGGCCCGTGCAGTGCCTTTCGCTTCTGTGGTATCTGACGCCGCAGCGCTGCCTTCAGGCGTTGACTGTTCCGCCACGTTTGCCTTAGGGACGCGTGTACGGAGATCATTCAGAAATATTATCAATAAGGATTTTTGTACAAACCAGACAGTTGCGGTCCTCGGAGGCGCAGGGGATGTGCGGCAGGTGACGGTTCAGGTTGTATGGAACTGGAAGGGTGAGCCCTACAACCATAGCATCGTTACAATGATCAGGAGACAGGAGTGAAAAGGCAGCAGGCAGGATTTACCCTTGTTGAGTTGATGATAACCATGGTTATCTTCGTCTTTGTTATTGCAGCAGCCTCCAATGTATTGACAGGCCTGCTTACCCAGTTCAAGCAGCAGTCCAAGATTGCAGAGACCAATATAGAGGGAGTCGTAGGGCTTGATATGCTGAGGCGCGATCTGGGCAATGCAGGATACGGCCTTCCCTGGGTCATACCTGCAACTATCACGCCCTATAGGGAAGTCCCTTCAGGCAGCGCAGGAGCTGCATATAATGAGTGCATTGATGACTGTATTTCAGCGCCGAGGGCTGTTGCAGCAGGAAACGGCTCAGGCTGGAACGGCTCGGACGAGCTTGTGATCCGGGGGACCAATGTTGCACGGGAGCCTGCTGCCCAGGGCTGGACGCACCTCAGGGCAGGCGACCTCAAACGGGCAGGCCTCTCCGGCGAGACCCTGGCCAACTCTGACGGCGTGATTGTAATATCACCCGGGGCTACGGCTGCCACTACAAGGCTGCTGGTGGTAAACAGCGGCGACACGGCTGATTGGGATACGGCCTATAATGCAACGACAAATTTTGCTCCCGGCGCCGGCGAGCCGTCGCGCATTATATACGGGATTGATGCAGGCAACGCTGCCTTGAGGATGCCTTTTAACAGGACAGATTATTATATATCAAACACAAATGTGCCTTCCCAGTGCGCGCCCAACACCGGCGTGCTGATGAAGAGCGTGCTTAATAATAAGAAGAACAGCGCAGATGCAGGCAAACGCGGAGACTTTCTCCCCCTGCTTGACTGCGTGGCAGATATGCAGGTGGTCTTCAGGTTCGATACAACCACCCCACGGGATGGGACTGCTGATATTACAACCGATGACATAGTCGGCTCAGGCCTCACTTCTCAGCAGGTGAGGAGCCAGTTAATGGATATCAGGGTCTATATCCTTGCGCATGAAGGCCAGCGCGACCCCAACTTTACGTATGCGACAAACCCTGTAACAGTGGGTGAGTTTGGGGCCGGCAGAAATTTTAATTTTGCAACCGCAGCAAGCCCGATCACAAACTGGCAGAATTACAGATGGAAGATATATACCATAGCAATAAGTCCGAACAATTTAAGGCAGTAATGGCAGTGTCGTAAAATACTATCAGGGAAAACAAGAGAAGATGATCAGGGTTATTGAAAAAAAGAGGATTACGCCGAAACTGGCGAATGCAGGGATGAGAGTCGTGGAGTCAGAGCGCGGGATTGCCCTGGCAATGGTGCTTATTGTCTCTGCAATTGCGCTTGCCATTATGGCAGGCCTGGTCTATATGCTCATCTCCGGAACGCAGATTTCCGGCATGCAGAAGAGATACAGGACAGCGCAGGAGGCGGGGCTCGGCGGCGCTGATATCACCTATCAACTCATAGCAGCAAGGGGAAACCCCAATATTGGCCTGACCGGATTTGCCCTGCCTGCGCTCAATGTGAGCGGCGTGAACTGCCTTACCGAGAAATTGAATACTGCTACGAATAATCCTGACGGCACGCTCAGATGGAATGTCTTGTGCAGCAACACAACGAATATTGACCCTTCTGTTGCGTCATCCTATGATATGACGTTTCAACTCGGCGCGTATACGGTCTTTTCAAAAATCGTTGATACCATTGAAGGCAATTCAGGCGGTGATGAGGGATTGCTCAAGGGCGGGGTGGTCTCAAGTTCAGGAGAAATAACCGTAGTAAGCAGGCCTTATCTTTATACGATTGAGGTCAATACAGAAAATATGAACAACCGGGCCGAGAGGTCCAAGTATTCCATCCTGTATCAATATTGAGAGCCGCTGACCGTGAATAAGCGCATAGCCTGCATAATCTTGATAGCTGTCGCAGCATGTTCGCCTGAAAAGCCGGCCCAGAATGTGTCGTTATCCGGCGGAATTGATAAACCGTCAGGGCAGGGCGCTACACCATCAGGAAATCAGATGTACGCACTGCAGGTGACCCCCAAGGAAGCAGACAGGACAGGGACATTATTTGCCGTTGCCCAGGGTTTTGTGCCTTCCGAAATACAGTGGCTTGTAAATGGCCGGTACGTGTCAAGTATGCATCCGATGCAGTTGAGAGGCATTGAAGTTAAGAAGGGAGACATGCTGCGGGCAAGGGCAGTATTTGAGGGCAACGAGATAGTCTCCGACAGTATAAGCATAAGAAACTCGATCCCAGGGATTATTAGCGTGAAATTCCTGCCTGAAGTCTTTAAACCAGGCGACCTGCTTTATGTTGAAGCCGAGGCAGAGGATGCTGATGGCGATGAGGTATCAATTTCCTATGAATGGACCAGAAATGATGAGCCTGCAGGAACGGGCAAAAAGATAGAAGGAGCTCTTAAGCGGGGGGACAGGGTTTCTCTCAAAATAACTCCCTTTGACGGGGAAGCCTACGGCAGCGCTGCTGTACTTAAGAGGGAAATAATGAATATGCCGCCGGTCATCTCAGAACATAGGGATTATGGTTTTGACGGCAGGTTATTTACATATCAGGCCAGGGCTGCTGACCCTGACGGCGATACGCTTATGTATGCGCTCAAGGCTGCGCCGCAAGGCATGACCATAGGTCAGGAGACAGGCTTGATACGATGGAATGCTCCTGCTGATCTTTCAGGGAAGACATCTTTTACCCTATCTGTAACCGATGGACATGGCGGTGAGGCGAGAAGGGAGCTTGTATTTGAAGTAAAACCTGAAACAAAAAAACTAAAGTAACGCATCGGCTGCATCCTGCAGCATCTCTCAGTCTCCTTTCCTTGCTTCCTCAATGACCGGTACATACTGCCTGACATGCCTGTGGCAATATCTCCTGACATCTTTCTATATTCCTTGCCGGGATTTGGCCTGACATTGCTGCAATCAAAAGACCTCTGCACAAAAAATGAAAAAAAAGTTGAAAAGAGCGGTCATTGTCATTACAATACTTTTGGTGGGGACAGGCTGCCTTATTGCCTGCAGTAGGAGGGTTGTTGCAGGAACTGATGGCACAGGCAATCATCCGGATCTTTCTCTTAAATTGCCTGACCGAATTATCCATGACAACAAATCCTGCCAGGCCCTTCGATTGGTAAAGGATCAATCCTCCCCGCCATTGCAGCAGCAAGAAACACGATACGCTCCGGGGGTGGGGACATGGACAAGAGCAAAGGTATTTCATTGATTGAGCTTCTGGTCGTTCTTTGCATCATCGGCATTCTCGGTCTTTCGCTCGGCTTTTCCTATGCCGGATGGACAGGCAGATATAATGTGGAGAGGCAGACCAGGGATATCTACTCTGACATGATGAAGGCGCGAACGATGGCGATGAACAGCAGCCGGATGCATTTCGTTCAATTCACAGGCTCAAATACCTACAGGATAGTTGAAGATACAAATGAAAATGAGGCGATAAATGCAGGAGCAGGCGACACGGTGCTGCCCTCGTTTCCCAAAACAGTAGGGTATGTCAATGAAATCAACGGAGGCGGCATTCCACAAACCTTCAGGTTCAACAGCAGGGGGCTTATCACGCCGCTAAGGACAATAACGGTTAAGCACTCAACCGACCCGGATTATGACTGCGTTGTTGTTTCAGCCTCACGGATCAATATGGGAAGGATATCAGGTGCTGCCTGCGTACAAAAATAGGGCTGACGCCGTCTCAGTCTGCTGCTCAGCCGCCGAAATCCTCGCATTCAGCGGCTGCCTCAAGGGCTTCCCTTGCCTCAGAAATATCTTTTTTTATCTGGGCAATCAGCGCATCTGCTGAATCAAATCTTCTTTCCTGTCTCAGTTTCCTGACAAAATAGATCGTCACTTCCTCGCCGTAGAGGTCTTCGTTAAAGTCAAAAAAGTGCGCCTCGATCGCAAGCGACTTTGAGTTAAACGTAGGTCTGAGGCCGATATTTACAACTCCGTCATAACAGGTATCTCTTGCAGAGAGCTTTACCGCATATACACCGCCTGCCGGTATGATGTCATGTTTTGAGGCAATATTTGCGGTTGGAAATCCGAGTTCCTTTCCCCTGCCGTCTCCCCTGATCACTATGCCGGTAATTGCATAGTGTCTGCCAAGAAGCCTGGCAGCATGCTCAATCTCTCCGGCCATGAGCATCTGCCTGATCCTGGTGCTGCTGATCACCTCCCCATTGAGGGAGACCTGATTTATCTCATTCACCCTGAAACCGAATTCTTCACCCATTGCCCGGAGTGTCGTTGCCGTGCCTTCCCTGCCCCTGCCAAAACGGTAGTTGTATCCCACAAAGATCTCTTTTGCGCCGAGAAGGTCGCAGAGCGCCTTCTTAACAAAATCGCGCGGTGACATCTCTGCAAAATCGAGCGAAAAGGGAATCTTGACCAGCACATCAAGGCCGAGTTTCCTGAACAGTTCAATCTTCTCCTCATATATGCTGATCAGGGGAGGGCACTTCTCAGGGGCAAGCACTTTGAGCGGATGGGGTCTGAAGGTTACAACCATGCTCTGTCCATGAATTTCCTGAGCGCGTCTCATAACCATACGGACCAGTTCCTGGTGGCCGCGGTGTATTCCGTCAAAATTGCCGAGGGTGACAACGCTGTTGACAAAAGGTTTGGTAATCTTCTCCAGATCAGTTATGAGCAGCATTGCGCCGTCTGCCTGCAGGTAAATTTCGGTATATGCATGCACAATTATAATGTTTTTCGCCATCTTTGGGGCAATCATAATGCCCGATCCCATACAACAGGAAAAACATCTGCCCTGATAATCCCGAAAGATAGTTCGCGCAGGCGATTGGCGACAACCGCATGTCTATGGAATAAAGCGCAATCTGCATGCTAAAATATTGCACTTTAACCCCACGGAGATGAATGCATGGCTGAGGTGATCCCTTTCAGGGGAGTTCTGTTTAATGTTCCAAAGGTATCGAAAGGCAGAGGAGAGGAGCTTCTTGCTCCTCCGTATGACATTATAAAGCCTGAGTACCAGCAGGAGCTATATGAAAAGAGTCCCTATAACATAGTAAAGATAGATTTCGGCAGAAAGAATCCTGATGATACTGAACAGGAGAACCGTTACACAAGGGCAAAGACCCTGCTTGACGCCTGGCAGAAAGAAGAGGCCCTTATTTCGAGCAAAACCCCAAGCTTTTATGTATACGAGATCAGCTATGAAAGCGGGGACAGGCAGTTGACGCTGAGGGGTGTTCTCGGACTGGTCAGGCTTGAAGCCCTGGGCAAAGGCAATATACACCCTCATGAATATACTCATTCCAAGCCCAAGAAAGACCGTCTGGATCTGATGAGATACTGCGAGGCAAATATCAGTCCGATATTTTCTCTCTATAACAGCCCTGAGAAGAAGACGTCTTCCCTGCTGCTTGCCGAGGCGGGCAGGTCAAAGCCCTATATCGAGGCCATGGACCCCGACGGCGCGCTGCACCGCCTGTGGCCGATACAGGACAGTAACTCGATCAGGGTGATACAGGCAGAGCTTGAGGGCAAGGCTGTCTTTATAGCAGACGGCCATCACAGGTATGAAACAGCGCTCGAATACCAGAAGGAGATGCAGCAGAAGGAAGGCGCCTCTGATCTGCCGAGACCTTATGATTATGTGCTTATGTTCCTTGCGAATATGGCTGATGAGGGCCTCACGATCCTGCCGACGTACAGGCTGGTTAAGGATCTTCCGGAAGATTGCCTTGAGCAGCTAAAGGCGGACTTTGATATAATGGAAATGAAGCTGACCGATGATATACCCTCTGCAATTGCAGGCAAACGGGACAGATACGGCTTATATATGGGAGGTGATGCCTGGCACTGCCTGACTTATAAGGGAGAGGGCATACATGGCGTGCCCCCTGCGCTGAGGGATCTTGATGTGACGATACTGCATGACCTTATCTTCAAACAGCTTCTGGACATTGAGGCAGTATCCTATGAGATGAATGTTCAAAAATGCCTCAAGGCTGTGCAGTCGGGCGAATACAGGGCTGCCTTTTTCCTGAACCCTACCGGGGTCTATGATGTTGAGCGGGTTGCGCTTGCATCTCTTCGCATGCCGCCCAAATCAACATATTTCTATCCCAAGCTTATGACCGGAATGGTTTTGAATATCTTCAATAATACTTTATAACGGAGGTCCTCATGGCTTTACGAGTAGCTATCAACGGATTTGGCAGGATTGGAAGGAATTTCCTAAGGACAAGCAAAGGAGTGACTGATTTTGAGATCGTTGCGATAAATGATCTTACTGACGCCCCTTCGCTTGCGCATCTCCTTAAGTATGATTCAGTGCACGGCATATTCAACGCAGATGTGAAGGTTAAGGACAGCAGCCTCATTGTTGACGGCAAAGAGATCAGGATTTTTGCCGAGACTGCGCCGGAAAAGCTCCCCTGGAAAGATCTCAGGATTGATCTTGTGGTAGAGTCAACAGGCAGGTTCACAGACAGGGCAGGCGCGGAAAAGCATCTCGCTGCAGGAGCGGGATGGGTCATTGTTTCAGCCCCTGCAAAAGATCCTGATCTGACCGTATGCCTCGGCATAAATGATGAACTCCTCGATCCTGCAAAGCAGAGAATTATATCGAATGCCTCCTGTACGACTAACTGCCTTGCCCCTGTGGCAAAGGTTCTGCTTAAGGAATTCGGACTGGTGAGGGGACTCATGACCACAGTCCATTCCTATACGAATGACCAGAGGATACTTGACCTGCCGCATAAAGACCTCAGAAGGGCCCGCGCTGCAGCAGTCTCGATGATCCCCTCCACAACCGGCGCTGCAAAGGCGATAGGTCTGGTGCTGCCTGAACTGAAAGGCAAACTCGACGGTTTCGCGATCAGGGTCACAACGCCGAATGTCTCGGTCGTTGACCTTGTTGCAGAAATAGAGAAGGAGGCGACTGAAGAGCAGATCAATGCTGCAATGAAGAAGTGGGCAGACGGGCCGATGAAGGGCATTCTGCAGTATTGCGACGAGCCTCTTGTCTCTGTAGACTTTAACGGCAATCCGCATTCATCCATCTTTGATGCAACCCTGACCAAGGTGATGGACGGCAGGATGGTAAAGGTCATATCCTGGTACGATAATGAATGGGGTTACAGTTCGCGCCTGCGCGATCTTATCCTCAAGATCAGCCAAAAAAGAGGCTGACCCATGGCCAGAAACGGGAATCCGGCGCCGATCAAGGATGTTTTGGGGAAACTCGCCATAGATGATCTGAGGCTGAAGGGCAAAAGGGTATTTATCCGCGCAGACTTTAATGTTCCCCTTGATGACCACCTAAGGATAACGGATGACAGCAGGATACGTTCGACACTGGCAACTATCAACTATGCGATAGACGAAGGCGCGCGGGTTATACTCGCATCACATCTTGGCAGGCCCAAGGGGAGGCCGGATCCGAGGTTCAGCCTTCAGCCGGTTGCGAAGCGGCTGCAGCGGCTTCTCGACAAGGATGTGACATTCGCCCCTGACTGTATCGGTCAGCAGGTCGAAAACATAGTATCGAAGATGAAAGACGGCGATGTTGTGCTCCTCGAAAACCTCAGATTCCATCCGGAAGAGGAGGCAAACGATGAGGAGTTCTCAAAGAAGCTGGCAGGCCTCGCAGACTTCTTCATTAATGATGCATTCGGCACTGCCCACAGGGCCCATGCTTCCACCGTAGGGGTTGCACGTTTCCTTACATCAGCCGCAGGGTTTCTGATGAAGAAGGAGATAGAGTACCTCAAGGGCGTTGTGGACAACCCCATCAGGCCATTTGTTGCGATACTCGGGGGGGCCAAGGTCTCAGGAAAGATAGGGGTGCTTGAGCATCTTGAAAACAAGGTGGACAAGGTTATTGTGGGCGGCGGCATGGCCTTCACCTTTATCAAGGCAATGGGAGATGAGGTCGGCGACTCGCTGGTAGAGACAGAGATGATCGAGACGGCCGAGAGGATCAGAAAAAAACTGAGGGAAGCAGGCATCAAGTTTTATCTGCCGGTTGACTGTGTCATTGCGCAGAGCCTTGAGCCGGGCGCAGAGACAAAGATAGTCCCTACGCTTGAGATCCCGAAGGGATGGAGGGCGCTGGATATCGGGCCTGCCACGGTGAAGCTCTTTTCAGAGGCGCTCGAAAATGCAAAGACGATCCTCTGGAACGGCCCTATGGGTGTATTTGAAGTGGATGCCTTTTCTCGCGGCACTTATGCCATTGCCAATTCAGTGGCCGATGCCTATGCCCTGACCATCGTGGGCGGCGGGGACACTGACCTTGCGGTTCACAAGGCCGGGGTCACCAATGCGCTTTCCTTCATCTCAACAGGCGGAGGCGCATCGCTGCAGCTGCTTGAAGGCAAGGAACTTCCAGGAATAGCAGCGCTTACAGACAGAAATAAAGAATAGCTGCAACAACAGGAAGCAAAACAGAAGGCAGGGCAAAACTTTTTGCCCTGCCTTTATTAATGGTCTTATAACAGTCTGTACACCCTTCGACAAGCTCAGGGTGACCGGTCATGGTGAGCCTGTCGAACCATGTCAATACTATTTTGAGATCGTTAATATGTATTCTGCGAAATGGCCTTCAAGAAAACCGGGTAAAGACTATGGTATTACCTTATTCAGGCAATATTCGACAATGCCTGACGCCCCCGCTTTTTTCAGCCTTGGGATCAGTTCACGGACCAGTTTTTCATCTATCACAACATCGAGGTCATACCAGCCTTTGTCTGAAAGCGCCGATATGGTCGGCGAGTGCATTGCAGGCAGAATCTTCAACAGGCCTTTCAGGTCTGCCTGTTTCACATTCATCTTCATGCCTACCTTCTCCTCTGCTGCAAGCGCGCCCTTGAGAAGCATCACAAGATTCTCCATCTTCTGCCTCTTCCAGCTGTTCTGCCATGCCTTTCTGTTAGAGATAAAGCGGGTGCTTGACTGGAGGATCGTCTCGACGATCCTGAGGTTGTTTGCGCGCAGAGACGAGCCTGTCTCTGTCAGCTCGACGATCGCATCAGCCAGATGAGGCGGCTTCACTTCTGTTGCTCCCCAGGAAAAGTCCACCTCTGCCTTGATCCTGTTGGCCTTAAGGTATCGTTTAGTGAAGCCGACAAGCTCTGTTGCGATCCTCTTGCCGTTTAGGTCCCTGATCGTCCTGATCCTGGAATCTGCAGGAACCGCAATGACCCAGCGCACAGGCCTGAGCCCCTCCTTTCCATAGATCAGCTCAGCCACCTCTTTGATGTCTGCATTCTGTTCCATGATCCAGTCATATCCTGTAAGGCCGCAGTCAATTATGCCGCTCTCGACGTACCGGGCCATCTCCTGCGCCCTTATCAGCATGGACTCAATCTCCATATCATCGAAAACAGGATAATACGATCTGCCGGATACATTTACGTGATAACCTGCCTTTCTGAAAAGCTTTAATGTCGCCTCCTGCAGACTTCCCTTGGGCAGGCCGAGCCTCAGGGTCTTCCTTGATTGATTCATTTCGTCTTCCTCTCTGAATATTATTGGGATCTGTTTTTCTTCCGGAGCGCTTCTTTTCTTACACGTATGGTATTTGCATGAGCCTCGAGCCCCTCTGTGTCGGCAATCGTCTCGACAACTGCAGAGAGCCTCAAAAACCCTTCTTTTGTGAAGCCGAGCATGCTTGACCGTTTGTAGAAGTCATATACGCCAAGGGGCGATGAAAAGCGGGCAGTCCCGTTTGTCGGAAGCGTATGGTTCGGCCCGGCAGAGTAATCTCCGAGCGCCTCAGGACTCCAGGGGCCGAGAAAGATGGCCCCTGCATTTTCTATGAGCGGCACGATATCAACCGGTCTTTTTGTGATGATCTCGAGATGCTCAGGCGCAATTGCGTTGGAGATCTTTACAGCCTCCCTGATAGTCTTTGTCACAATAATCGCACCATACGTATCAAGAGACTTCCGGGCGATCTTTATCCTCTTCAGTCCGGAGAGCTGTCGTTCGATCTCTTCTGCCGCAGCCCCGGCAAGCTTACTGGAGTCTGTTATAAGGACAGAGGATGCGAGCTCGTCATGCTCGGCCTGGCTCAGCATGTCTGCTGCAACAAATACCGGATCTGCTGCGCTGTCGGCTATGATCAGAATCTCACTCGGCCCTGCGATCATATCTATGTCAACTTCGCCAAAAACCATCTTCTTTGCCGTTGCGACGTATATATTGCCTGGGCCGACTATCTTGTCCACCCTCCTGATGCCCTCTGTGCCGTAGGCAAAGGCTGCTACTGCCTGGGCGCCTCCCATGCTGTAGACCTCCTTTACTCCCAACAGCTCGATAGCCGCCATGACATACGGGTTTATCAGCCCGTCAGGCGCAGGCACAGCCAGCGCTATCTCAGAAACCCCTGCCACCTGTGCAGGTATTACGTTCATAAGCACAGTGGACGGATATGCAGCCTTGCCCCCAGGGATATACGCGCCTATCCTCTGCAGGGGCCGGATCGTCTGGCCGAGGATCGTATCGCCCTCTGTAAAGGACCATGACTGTTCCTTCTGCATCTCATGGAACTTCCTGATGCGTTTTGCCGATATCTCGAACGCCTTGACGATCTTCGGGTCAGCCTTGGCTGCTGCTTTTCTGATCTCTGCTGCGGTCACCTTCAGGCGGGAGGCTTTTTGGTTGTCAAATTTGCGGCTGTATTTCAGGACTGCCCTGTCGCCATTCTTCCTTACATCTGCGAGGATCGCCTCGACCGTGCTGAGCACAGCACTGCCTGCAGAAACATTGCGGGTCTGCAGCCTTCTGAGAAATACAGAGATATCACTGCTTTTACTGATTATTTTCATCGTAGTTCATTCTATCGCTTACAAGGCAATTATTCAAGCAAAGCATAATGGTCCAATGGGATGATCAGATGTCAGAAGCCGCGAGGAGAGAATAATCCTAATGACTGAACTCATTAAGCTGTTCCCTAAACTCCTCAAGGTGTTCCTCTTCTTCGTGCAGGATATGGGTGAGCAGCTTCTTTATCTTTTCGTCAGGGATGATCTCGATATGTTCCCTGTACATGGAAATAGCTCCCTTTTCGAGCTCGATCAGTCTCCTGAGATAGCCCTTTGGCCCACCTTTTCCGAAGTTCAACTCCCGGTGCTCCATCGAAGGCACGCCGCCGAGGTCAACAATCAGTTCAGAAAGCTTCTCAGCATGCCGCATCTCATCTTTTGCGATCTCCTCCATCTCCCTGCTTGGCCTGCACTGGTCAGTCACAAAACTGTTCCTCATATAGATCAGAATAGCCTCGATCTCTCCTGTCAGATCCTGATTCAAAAGCGCGATAATCTCAGATTTTTTCATGGTCTTTCCCCCTTAGTGTTTCAGATCGGCTTTTTTCTGATCTCCGACAACAACTAAAACATAGTTCTTCGTATCGAGATATTTTTCTGCCGCCCTCATGATATCTTCCTGAGTTATCGAATTTATGAGGGAGGGATACTTGTCAACATAATCGAGCCCAAGGCCGTGAAACTCTACTGAAAGCACAAACCCTGCTATTTTGCTGTTTGAGTCTATACGCAGGGGAAGGCTTCCGGTAAGATATGATTTTGCGTCCTGAAGCTCTTTGTCACTGACCGGCTCTGTCTGGATGCGCTCCATCTCTCTTAAGACCTCATCTATCGCAATATTTGCCGACTCGTTTTTTGTCTGGAGCCCGACCCGGAAGCTGCCGCCAAATCTGTTTGCAGAAAAGTGGCTATGCACATCATAGGCGAGCCCCTTGTCGTCCCGGATATTGTCCATAAGGCGCGAGGAAAAACCGCCCCCGCCCAATATGTAATTCATAACGAGGACTGCATAGTAATCCGGATTGTCGCGGCTTACGCCTATGTGGCCGACAATAATGTTTGCCTGGGTCAGATCCTTGTCTGTCCTGATAACAGTCGGATTATGTTTTGCGCTGACCTCCTGAAGCGGCCTGAGTGGAATATCCTTCTGCTTCCAGTTGCCCAGATGCTTATCAAGAAGCGACTTCAGTTCATCCCTGCTGATATCGCCAACAACAGAGATGATCGCATTGTTCGGCCCGAAAAACGTGTTATGGAAACCAGCAATATCCTTCTGTTCAATCATATCAATTGTCTCGACCGTGCCCTGCACCTGCCGCGCATAGGGATGCTCGCCATACACAGCCTTCGAAAAGGCGATTGAGGCAACAGCGCCAGGATCTTCGTTCTGCTGTATCAGCCTGTTTTTTGTGATCTTCTTTTTTCTGGCTATTTCATCTTCTTCAAAGGCAGGATTCATCAGTATATCTGCAAGCAGATCAAATCCCAGATCTATATCCTTTTTCAGGACAGAAAGGGAGATTGTGGCATAGTCATGTCCGGCAGAGGCGCTCAGAGAGCCGCCCACGAATTCTATCGCCTCGCTGATCTCGCGGGATGTTCTTCTGGTTGTGCCTTCAGCAAGAAGCGCTGCGGCAAGGTATGCAAGCCCTGCCTTGTCAGGAGGCTCCACAATGCTTCCGGCCCTTACCGCCATCACAACCGTCACTATGGGCAGGGCCTTTCGCTCCGCATGCAGCAGGATCATGCTGTTAGGGAGGACCTCCCGCTCAGCCAGGGGGCCGGCTGCCGACAGAGAGACAATAACCAGTGAAACAAGGATGACAATGAAGGGAGTCCTGATCTTTTTCATTGCGCAGCCCCTTTTGCAAGAGGTATCAGAATTCCGGTAGTCTTCTTCTCCTCGACGAGATATTTCCTGGCCACACGGCTTATGTCTTGAGCCGTCACCTTGCGGATGCCTTCAAGATATTCATCAATAAATCGCCAGCCTGCGGTCATCTCGAATGCGCCGATGGTCTTCGCCTGCATATAGATGGAATCCTGCTGCATGATGAACGACGCCTCGATCTGATTCTTTGCCCTCTGGAGTTCCACTTCAGAGGGATGTTCGTTCTTTATCTTTTCGATCTCTTCGAGCACGGCATGTTCAACGTCCTCTATCTTTTTCCCATGGCCTGCGGTAGCTCCGAAGAAGAAGAGGAAGGGGTCCTTATACAGGCCTTCATACCCTGCCCAAGCAGAGATCGCCATCTGTTTGTCATACACCAGCGACCGGTAAAGCCTGGAGCTTTTGCCGTCTGAGAGTATGCTGCCGAGCAGTTCAAGGGCAAAGCTGTCCGGATGGGTGAGGGTCGGCACCTTGAAAACCGAAAGGAGATACGGGAGCTCAGCCTCTTTCTTTACGTAGATCCTCCGCTGGCCCTTCTGCTCGTCCTCTTCAACTGCATGCTCCGGTATTGCAGGGCCTGCAGGGATGCTGCCGAATGCTTTCTGTATCTGAGCAAGGATCTCCTGCGCCTCTACGTCGCCCACTACAATGATGACCGCATTGTTCGGCGCATAATAGGTCCGGTAATGGCTGATCAGGTCATCAGGGCTCAGCGTCTTAAGGTCAGACATCCAGCCGATCACAGGCCAGCGGTATGGGTGGTTTTTGTATGCTGCAGCAAAGACCTCCTCCATCACATAGTTCTGAGGGTCATCCTCATAGCGCAGTCTGCGCTCTTCCATCACCACATCCCGCTCCGAAAGCACTGACTCCTCTGTAAGCACAAGATTGATCATGCGGTCTGCCTCAAGCTCTATCGGCAGGCTGATGCGGTCAGAGGCCAAAAGCTGAAAATAGCCTGTATAATCTTTGGAAGTAAAGGCATTGTCAATTCCCCCGGCGCGTTTTATCGTCTGCGAAAAGGTCTTGGGGCCGTGATTTTTTGTGCCTTTGAACATCATATGCTCAAGCAGGTGGCTCAGGCCGGTCTTGCCGGTATTTTCATTGCGTGCGCCGACGCGGTACCATATCTGGAAGGTTGCCGTCGGAGCCTTATGGTCTTCAAGGATCAGCACTTTAAGCCCATTGTCGAGCATGTATTCATTAACCGGAAGCGCAGCTGCCTCTGCAACAGGCAGGAGCAGCATCAGCAGCGATATGATGACGAAACGTTTCATTGTTATATTTTACTGATAAGGATGGAGACTTGCCAGCCTGCTGCTGTACGCATTCTGATCAGGGCCTCAATATCTCCTCATAAAGGTATTGATAATGAAAAAGCATGCTGACATGAAAACTATCCCGGAAGTCATAACAGACCGGGACGGATAATGGACATATTAACGGCCTCAAAATAGTATTGACACCCTTCGACAGGCTCACCATGACCGGTCACCCTGAGCCTGTCGAAGGGTGTACAGACTATTGTGAGACGATTAATAGCGCCTCAATTCTGTTGCAGAAAATATGTCGTTGGGTTTTAATTAATCTCAGATGAAACATTTCGATGTTGCCTGTGCAATCATACGGCAGAATGACAGGGTTCTCTGCACACAGCGGAGCGAGGTCATGCTTCTGCCTCTCAAATGGGAGTTCCCAGGCGGCAAGATCAGATCAGGGGAAACAGCAGAAGACTGCCTTAGACGGGAAGTGGCAGAAGAGTTGAGCGTCACTGTTGAGATCGGCCCTTCACTGCCTCCACATACGCATCATTACGAGACATTTTCTGTGACACTCTTTCCCTTTGCCTGCGCGATCACCTCTGGAGAGATATTTCTTCATGAACATATTGCGATGGTCTGGCTGCCTCCCGGAGCGCTGCATACGCTCGACTGGGCTGAGGCAGATCTGCCGGTCATCAGGGAATATCAGAGGCGGTTTGACACGACCGGTGGGCAACCCGGCTGGGCTCCGGAGAGAGACCTTTCTGCGGGAGCCACGTAAATAGGGAGCCTTATTCGCCTATCTGGTGTATCTTCATGAAATTGGTCTTTGCCCTGGTCGAAAGTGGTGAGCCTGAGATGATAACAATGTTGTCGCCTCTTTTTACTATCTTCTCTTCAAGCAGCGCCTTTTCGACTTCAAAAAACATCTGGTCAGTCCCGCCGAGCTGCCGCATGAATTTCGGGATTACGCCCCAGCAGAGCGCAAGACGGCTGCGTACAGCTGCGTCAGGGGTAAAGGCTATGATCGGCAGCTTTGGCCTGAATTTCGAGACGAGCCTTGCCGTAAATCCCGACTGGGTAAAGGCAACAATCACCTTTGCCTTGATGTCTTCCGCCGCCATGCAGGCGGCTGAGGCAAGGGCTTCAGCATAGGAGTTGCCTCGCGCATAGCCTGAATTGACTGTTGCAGTCTGCTCGGTAAATGAGATGATCCTGTTCATCATGACATAGGACTCCACAGGGTATGAACCGGCTGAGGTCTCCACAGAGAGCATCAGGGCATCTGTGCCGTCAAGCACGGCATTGGCAACATCTGTCGCCTCTGCGCGGGTGGGCCTCATATGTTCTTTCATGGATTCGAGCATCTGAGTTGCGGTGATTACGAGTTTTCCCTTATTGTTTGCCCTGTTGATAAGGTCTTTCTGGATGAGCGGCACCCGCTCGGGGAATACCTCAACGCCAAGGTCGCCCCTGGCAACCATTATGCCGTCAGCAGCATCGAGGATCGCATCAATATTGTCGAGCGCCTCAGGCTTCTCTATCTTGGCAATTATGGGCGTGGCCTTCCCCTTCTTTCTGATCCAGTCCCTGATCTGCCTTATGTCCCCGGCCTCCCGGACAAAGGAGACTGCAACGTAATCAACATCCTGGCTGAGGCCGAAGTCGAGATCTCTTCTGTCCTTGTCCGTAAATGACTTTTGCGATATCTTCATGCCGGGCAGGTTGACGCCCTTTCTGTCTTTGAGCAGGCCTCCCTCGATAACCCTTGCCGTAAGGAACGTGTCGGACTTCTTTGCTACCCTGAGCTGAATCAGTCCGTCATCGAGGAGAATCCTGTCACCGGCTTTTGCGTCTTTCAGCAGATGCTTATAGGACAGAAAGATATTCTGTTCATCTCCCATGCCTTCACCCGGGAAGACCGAGAGATATGACCCCCTTCTGATTTCGACGCCGCCATTTCTCATCATGCCTACACGTATCTTGATGCCCTGCAGGTCCTGAAGAACAGCAACAGACCGGTTATATTTTTGGGCCAGCCTCCTGACCATCTGTATGGCCTTGGCATGAAATGCATAATCACCGTGGGAGAAGTTCAGCCTTGCCACATCCATGCCCTTTCGCACAAGGGCAGCCAGCACCTGCGGCCTGATGGATGCAGGCCCGAGGGTGCATACAATCTTTGCCCTTCCCTGTTTCATCGCTCCGGCCTTGCCGGTTCTGCCGGCCTGCTGTCCTTAGCCGACAAAGCCATGCCGTCTCTTTTGCATAAATAGTGCTGCTGCCAGTTTTCCCCGCGGTCTTTATAGTCAGAACGAAAATGCGCTCCCACGCTCCCTTTTCTTGCCAGCGCAGCATGAACCATGATGCCTGCCACGGTCAGCATATTCTTCAGTTCGAGCTCTCTCCTGGTGATATAGTTCTGCCGGGTTATGATACTCCATTCAAGCAGTCGGGAAGCAGCCTCCTCAAGAGACAGGGCGCAGCGTATAATACCGGCCCGCTCCCACATCAATTTTCTGAGCGCATGGCGTATCTCATCATGATCCCTGATCGAGGCAGGCGTGAAGGCGGCGGCAGCCTCTTTGCAAGGCTGTATGGGCGATGAAAGCGCTGCAATGCCTGTTCGCGCTCCAAACACCAGGCCTTCAAGCAGACTGTTTGAGGCAAGCCTGTTTGCGCCATGCACGCCGGTGCAGGCAACTTCCCCTGCTGCAAAGAGACCCTGTATCGAAGTCCTTCCGTCAGCATCGGTCTTTACTCCGCCCATGATGTAATGGGCTGCAGGAGATACGGGAATCAGGCCCCGTGTAATGTCTATGCCATACTGTAGGCAGGTGGCGTAGATGCGGGGGAAACGGCTTCTCACAAAGTCACCTGGAAGATGCCTCAGATCAAGAAAGACAGAGTTGCTGTTTGTCGTGACCATCTCGGAGATGATTGCCCGGGAAACAATGTCCCGAGGCGCAAGCTCGGCAAGGGCATGGTAGGCCTGCATAAAGCGCTGCCCGTTGCTGTTGAGAAGCAAGGCCCCTTCTCCGCGCATTGCCTCTGACAGCAGAAACTGCGGGGCTGTCGGGCAGTACAGGCTTGTGGGATGAAACTGGATGAATTCCATGTCCTCAAGTTCAGCCCCAGCCCTGAAGGCGATTGCCATGCCGTCGCCCGTTGCAACCTGCGGATTTGTGGTGCGGGAGAAGAGCTGACCTGCGCCGCCGGTAGCGAGGATGGTTGCCCGTGCATGCAGGGCTGTCATCTGCCTGTTTCGCAGCACATATGCGCCATGGCATTCGTTGTCTTTAATAATCAGGTCTGAGGTTATGGCAAACGGGTATCTGCGGACAGAGGGGAATGATCTGGCTTTATTCAGAAGGACTCGGGTCAACTCCTTGCCGGTAGAGTCCCCATGCGCATGAAGCACTCGCCTGCGCGAGTGGGCAGCCTCGAGTGTAAGATCGAGCTTTGAACCCTCCTTGTCGAATTCAGCCCCCCAGGATATAAGTTCGGCAATACGCTCGGGTCCTTCTCCGACCAGAATTCTGACATTAGCTTCATTGCAGAGACCATCCCCTGCCTTGAGCGTATCTTCGAAATGAATGCCGACTTCGTCCTCATCGCTCATTACAGCAGCGATACCGCCCTGGGCATATTCCGTATTGCTCTCTGTGGGCTTGTCTTTGGTAACCACAAGCACATTGCCATATGGGGCCAGTTCAATGGCAGCCCGAAGACCTGCCACACCGCCGCCGATAATAAGGAAATCTACGATCTCCTGCTGCATACAGCAAGGATACAGGATGGGGCAGGGGAAATCAAGGCAGCCTGAGGTCACGGTAAATTTGTTCTGGCATTTTCATATTGCCTGGCGAAGAGTATGAGAAG
>CAYUNK010000054.1:0-18831 GCA_964446125.1 uncultured Nitrospiraceae bacterium
CCACCGCCGCCGCCACCGCCTCCTGTGAAGGTAACACTTCAGGACGTGCATTTTGATTTTGATCTTGCGATTCTTACGAGAACTGCGTTAGACATCCTCGACATAAACATAAAGACTCTGATGGAACATCAGGGAATAAATGTCCAGATCGAGGGGCATACCTGCGCGCATGGCGCTGAGGACTACAATATGGCATTGGGAGAAAGACGGGCAATTGCCGTAAAAGAGTATCTGGCAAGCAAGGGCATTGATTCAGGCAGGATGACAACCATCAGCTATGGAGAAACCCGGCTTGCCATGCCTGAGATACCAACGCCTCATAACAAAAATGAAGCGGCAGCCAGACAAAACAGACGTGTTCATTTTGAGGTGATCGTAAAATAAGCCAATAAGGCTGGGGGCCGGAATACCATTTCGGGGTTAATCCGGCCCTCAGACCCTGGAAGTAGTGCGTGAAGATGCAACTCCTGTTGAGAGACACTGTCTGCCCTGTCACGAGGAGAAGGATATCTATAGATACCCTTATGGTCTGATAGCTTGGAAGGCTATTATCCGCAAGATGAGTGAGACAGATGAAACTATTGTTCCGCCCGACAAAATAGATCAGATTGCAGGGTTTCTTCTGAAGAGTCAGAAGGAATAGAGATATCGTGATGCAATATCAGCTAAACCAGTTGTGAAGTAAAACCTTCTGATTCATACTGTAAGCACTAACAGATACGGTGCAGGTTATATCACAACCTGCACCGTATATCCTCTCAGTCTGAGCATCCCTTCTGGTCAGGCCTCTTCATATCGCATGGACCGGAATCGCACCCCTGGCAGTGCCCCTTTTTTTTCCAGAGTGAGCGGTACAGCAGCCAGACTGCCCCTGCAATAATCAAAACGATCAATATGATATCTGTAAATCCCATGTCAGCCTCCCATTCCCAAGAGCCTTCCACCCTGGAAGATGATGAAGGCAACCGCCCAGGCAAGGATAGACTGATAGGCAAAGGCAATGCCGAACCACTTCCATGTGCCGAACTCCTGTTTCATCGCAATTGCCACCACCACACAGGGCATATAAAGCAGTACAAAGGACATAAAGGCATAGGCGCTAAGCGGTGTAAATGCATTTGAAACAGCAGATTTTAGAGAGGCCTGCTCCTCATCCTCCTCTGCAGATATGCTTGCGATCCCGAATGTCGAAACCACATTAGAGGCCGAATCCCTGACCGCTTTCGCAAAGGAGACTCCTATCTCCTTAAGGTCCTCTGCAAGGGTAGGTATCTCTTCGGCCTCCTGGGCATCCGCCTTTTCAGTATAGATCTCTCCCATCGTCCCTACCACGATCTCTTTGGCAATAATCCCTGTAAGCAGAGATGATGCCGCCTCCCAATTGCCGAATCCGAGGGGACTGAGCGCCGGCGCTATCACCTGTCCCGCCCTGCCGAGGTATGAGTCTTTCTTATGCTCAACGCCCCATGGCAGGTTAAGGAGAAACCATACAAGGATCGAGACAGCAAGGATATATGTTCCTGCCTTGATCAGAAAGTGTTTTCCCTTCTCCCAGGTATGTATCATCAGGTTGTGGAATGACGGCATCCTGTAGGGGGGAAGTTCCATGATGAACATGGGCGACTCTCCCTTGAACAATGTCTTTTTGAATATCATTCCCATCAGCACGGCAAGCGCTATTCCCATGACATAGAGCGACCATAGCACAGTGCCCGCATTGGCAGAAAAGAATATGCCTGTAAAGAGCACATAGACAGGAAGGCGTGCGCCGCATGACATAAGGGGGATGAGCAGTGCGGTAAGGGCCTTGTCCCTCGGGTTTTCGAGAGTCCTGGTCGCATATACGGCAGGCACATTGCAGCCAAAGCCGAGGAGCATAGGGATGAATGATTTGCCGTGCAGGCCGATGGTATGCATGGCCCGGTCCATAACAAAGGCTGCCCTGGCCATATATCCGCTTCCTTCGAGAAAGGTGATGAAGAACATCATCGCAAATATTACAGGGATGAAAACAAGGACAAAACCTACGCCTGCGATGATACCGTCAGTTACCAGAGAGACTGTCCAGGAAGGCGCATGTATCAGGGCAAGCAGGGCTTCGGCCCATCGCCTGAACGGACCTGCTGCCATCGTATCTATCCAGTCAACAAAGGGTGTCGCAACATCAAAGGTGAGCTTGAAAATGAGCCACATCGCAACAAAGAATATCGGGATGCCTAAATACCGGTTAAGCACCACCCTGTCTATCTTCTCGGTCATCTCCATCTTCCGTATATCAGGTCTCGTCATAACCTCATGAGTAAGCCCCGAGGCCTGCGCATAGCGCGCGTCCGTCATCAGGGATTCTATGTCCTCTCCGTGCGCCGCACGAAGATGACCGAGTATCTCACCCAGCAGGCCCTCCTCATCAAGTCCGGTCTCATTTCGCACATGACTGTCCTGCTCCATAATCTTATATGCCAGCCACCTGAGCGGGTACCTGGCGGCAAGCAGGGGATGATCCTGCCTCAGATGCTCTTCAATCTTCATGGTTGCTGTCTCGATATCCGGCCCGTAATTAAGATGTTTCGGCCTGAAAGAAGACGGGCTATCCGCTGCACTGAGCGCGGCCCTGATCAACTCATCCAGACCGGTCTTCTTCGTGGCCACTGTCCGGATAACTGCCACACCCAGCATCTTTTCTGCTGCCTCAGAGTCAATTTTGTATCCCTTTTTCTCTGCCTCGTCAAAGATATTCAGGGCCATCACAACAGGAATTTGAAGCTCGATCATCTGAACAGTAAGATAGAGATTGCGTTCGAGGTTGGTTGCATCCACCACATTTATGATCACGTCAGGCTTCTCATGGACAAGATAGTCCCGCGCAATGATCTCTTCCTGCGTATAAGGGCTGAGACTGTATGTTCCGGGCAGGTCTATCAGCCTGATCTTTCGGCCTTCGAACTCGAATATCGCCTCTTTCTTTTCGACCGTAACACCCGGCCAGTTTCCTACATGGAGGCGCGTGCCTGCAATCGCATTAATCAACGTAGACTTGCCTGAGTTCGGATTGCCTGCTACCGCAATGGTAATGGTTTTTTTGTCTGTTGTCCGGCCTGCTCTTTCGTCTGCTGCATGGCTCCTGACTGCCGTATTCATCAAATCATCTCCACTTCGATCTCTGCAGCCTCTTTCTTCCTGAGCGAGAGATTATAGTTTTTTATGATCACCTCAATGGGGTCGCCCAGCGGGGCAACCTTCTCGACCTTTACATCTTCCCCGATCAGCACGCCCATATCCATCAGCCTTCTCTTGATCGGCCCGATTGCGCCCATCCTTGTTATTCTGCCCTTGTCGCCCGGCTTCAGTTCCGCCAGTTTCATTGACCTGTCCTCCTTACCATTATCTTCATTGCCATTGCACGGCCGATTGCGATCCTTGACTCGTCTATCTTCACAAGCAGGGCGCCTTTACCTGTGCTGTTAAGCATCTCTATTTCCCTGCCTGTCCGAAGCCCCATATCCTCGATCCTGCATACATGCACATTCCTGTCCGGCCTCTCATGCTCGGAAAGACATGCACACCGGGCAGTTCCCTGTCTGATCTCGATCACCTCAGCCTTTTCTCCAACGTTCAATAGTCCTAATGGAAACATCTGCATATCCCTGCCTTTCTCGACTGTCTTCTTCGCCGCCCGCTTCTCCATCTGTCTCTAAAATCTCCATGCAAGCCCGGCAAGCAGGGCATAATCCGTCTCCGGTCTGTTGAGGCCGGCCTTAATGCCGAAGTTAAGATCAAACGTTTTCGTCACAGAATAGCTCACTCCGCCGAGGATGAAGGCTGGAGGTGTGGCTGATGCAGGGTCACTATTGCTCTGAATCCCGATATTGCCGATTAATGAGAGATTTTCTGTGACGGAAGCCTCCCCTGCAAGCGATGCATACCAAAGGTCCTTTCTTTCTCCGACCGTATTATTGTTTCTGATATAAGCAAGGTTCAGATGATATTTTGCGGGCATAATCTCTTTGGTGGTAATGAAAAACAGACTATAGGTGGCCTTGCCTGAGCCAAACCCTTTTTCCTCATCCCCAACAGGAAGCGATATGCCGGCTTTAAGGGCAAAACTGAGGTCATCTTTTTCATGAAATCTCCACTTGAACTCCAGAGACAGGTCAGTGAGGCCGTTCTCTTTCTGAACAAAAGCGCCTTCTTCTTCGACTCTACTCCATGCATACGGAATGGCCAGGATAATATCTGCCGTCTCTGTAATGCCGTAGGAAAATATGCTTTCTATCCCTATGCCCCTTTCCTTTGTGGACACCCCTTCGATTGTTTCTCTGTCAAATTCAATTTCGCTGTTTATTTCGAACAACCCATTTCTCTTGCCCTGAGTGCCGGTATCGTTCGTAATCAATATATCCTTTGCATGGGAAGTTCCGGCCATAACAACCATAAGGATGGCACTCAGGAATAAGACACCGATTTTCGTCCTGAGCAGCCACTGAACTCCCCCTCCCCTATTATCTTCCGCAGCCTGAATCCTGTTCATTGAAACCTCCTGTTTTCTTTTTTATGTATCAGGCAGTCCAGACAAGCCCTCAGGGAGCATAATCCGCACGAGTGGTGCACATAGACCGGTATTTCCCTCTTCCTGGCTGTCTTCATCACTACCTTTTTTGCCTCATGCGAGACCTTGTTTGTGAATACAACTACAGCATCAACGTTTCCGATCCTGGCTTCGAGGCCCGTCTCCGGGCCATTAAATACCCTGAGTTCAATGCCAAGGCCTTCTGCCGCGTCTTTATACTTCCTCTCAAGCCTGTCCATTCCGCCTACCAGTGCAACGCACATCGCACCCTCCTTACTTTAATGGTAATCATTATCAATAACAGATGCCTATAAAAGGGCAGGCTCAACACACCTGCCCTCCTGTATGACTTAATACTTAACCTTGATTCCGTTCATGTCTTCCTTGGTAATGTCGGCCCACCTCTTGAGGGTCCAGTTGCCGACCCAAGCCTTGAATGATGCAAGATTTTTCTGCCTCTCCTCTTCGGTTGCGCCAAGATGCTGATACATATTCCCCGGTTTTCCATCCTTCGTGTTCCTGCCGTCGTCGAGTCTCCTCATCAGGGAACCCGTATCAGGCCATGCTGTGTAGAAGATAAGATGACTGTATGTATCCATCCTCATCCCCTGGCCCTTTGCGAGCCACCTGTCCTTTTCGGCCTTGAACGCATCGTACTCAGGGGCCGATTCCTTACCGTGGCAGGCAAGGCATTTTTCATCAAAGAGCTGGTTGATCTGCTTCCTGTAGGTAATCTCCTCAGCCCCGGATACAGCTGTAAAGACGAAAGCACTCGCGATTAAAACAAACATTATTTTTTTTGTGATCCTCATCATCGGTAATTCTCCTTTATTTTTTAATATCTGCACAGATCCGTCAAACGTCTCTTACTGTCCTGAACCAACCTCCTTTCTTCATTCTAATGGGTATCATTATCAATAGAGAATGTAAAAAAATTACCTGCATCTTCTGCAGTAACCGTATATCTCGAGCCTGTGCCTCACAGAAACAAAATCATTCACCTCAGCAAGCCTCTCCTGAAGTTTCTCAATCTTCGGGTCTTTCACCTCGATAAATACGCCGCATTTGAGGCAGATCAGATGGTCATGATGTTCATGTCCGATCTTCTGCTCATACCGGGTCTTCTGTCTGCCCACCTTGATCTCTTCAGCTATGCCTGCTTCGCAGAACAGGTTAAGGTTTCTCTGAACTGTCGCAAACCCAATCTCCGGATGCTCCTCCGAGAGCTTCTCATGCAGTTGTCCGGCCGTTATATGCCTCCCTGCAGAGAGGAAGGCATCAAGCAGCACCTCCCGCTGGTTCGTCTGGCGCATGCCCTTATCCCGTATATGGGCTGACAATATCTCTCTTGCATTTGTTTTCATAGTATCGCTCTTGATTCTCTTTATCAATAATATATGCAGACTAATATTTTGTCAAGCTATTTTTTGTTTGGGCTCAGGTGTTCAGAATTGCCTGTCCAGCCGCCGCATTAGAACCATAACCTCAACCCGGCGCCCAGGCCATATTCTGAATGCCACTGACTGATAAGGGAGATTCTTTTTGACGCCATGTATGAAATGCCTGCTTTGCCCTCCCAGTGATGATGAGTATCGTACTGGATCTCGCCAAAAAAGCGGATGCGTGGAGTAAGATCGAATGCCTTCTCAAGAGCAATCCGCGCGCCGCCGCTCGAATCCAGCCATGCTCGCGATTCGATCGTGAGCGGCAGCAGATAGTGCAGCCCGAGGATGCCGCGCGCCTTATCAATCCTTTCTCCGGTGCCGAGCATGTCTGCCCCGGCAAAGACGGAGACAAAGGGGTTAAAATAGCGGCCCCAGGTGAACGTAACCTCCCAGTCGAGCCGGTCTACTCTCTGCCAGCCCGCCTCCCACGAGACGGCAAGGATGTTCCGGATGTTAGACAGCGCCAGTCGTCCCTCTCTCATGTTGCTCAGAATGTCTGCCCTGCCGGAGAAATACCAGTGGTCAGCAAAGAGCCTCTGCCGGATGGCTGCCACCTCCGGTCCGGGATCGTACCCATCGTAGTGGACAACCCGCGCCATGCCGCTTTTCATGTGGTAGAGGAGGTGGCAGTGGAAGAACCAGTCGCCGAATTCGTTTGCGTCGAACTCGATCACGGTCGTGGACATCGGCGCGACATTAACCGTATGCTTGAGCGGCGCGTAATCGCCCTGGCTGTTGACAACCCTGAAGAAATGGCCATGCAGGTGCATAGGGTGGTGCATCATCGTCCGGTTGATCATAATGAACCGCACCACCTCACCCTTCAGGATCAGGATCTCGTCGCTCTCCGAAAGAGGCCTGTTGTTGAGGGACCAGACGTACCTCTCCATATCTCCGTCAAGGGTGAGCCGGATCTCCCGCACCTGCCGGTCTTCTGCAAAGGCGGTTTTTCTCGTTGACCTAAGTTGCTCATAGGGAGTCCAGGGCCGCCTCGGGTCCATGCCGTCCATGGCGAGGTCGGCATGGGAGGAGATATCGTCTTTGAGCAGCCATTCGGCCTGCTTCGGCTGCTTCATCGTCTGTTCCATGGAGTGGCCGGATTGGGAATGATTCGTTCCTTCCATCATCATGCTTTCATTGTTCATCCCATGCATATCGTGCATTCCTCCCATCATATGCATTCCGGGCTCGTCGAAATCGCCCTCCTCAACCGCGCTGTCAGGCATTCCCATCGCCCCTGCCGGTGTTAGGGCAAAGACCGTCTTCAGGCTGAGCCGGCCCATGCCGTGATAGAGGTTCGGCCTCGGTATATCAGGCGCCGGATGGCGACCTTTCCTTCCGATCCAGACGGAGGCATGGCCAGAGCCGTCATGCGCTGTGGCGCGCAGTTCGTATGAGCCTTCAGCAGGGACAGTTACGAGGATATCGTATGTCTCGGCAACGGCGATCAGGAGCCTGTTCGCCTGTACCGGCTCCACATCCTGTCCGTCCGCGCTGATAATCGTCATCGGGCCTCCGCTGAATTCGAGATGAAAGTAGGTCGTGGCAGAACCATCAATGATTCGCAGCCGGACTGTTTCACCAGCATCTGCAGGCAGGATCATCTCAGGAGAGCCATTGGCGAGGAACCGGTCATAGGCTACGTCTGAGATGTCCATCGGCGGCATGCGCTGAAGCTCCTGCTTGAAGTAGTCGCCGAGCATCCCGAGACTTGCCGCTCCCAGTAGGCTCTGGCCGCTTCTTTTTTTGACGGCGTACCACTCGCTTCCCCGCTTGAGAGTTCGGAGTACCTCAGCCGGGTCTTCATCCGTCCAGTCCGAAAAGAGGACGACATGGTCGCGGTACGTATGCTGCCCGGAAGAAGCAGGTTCAATCACGATTCCGCCGTACACGCCAGACTGCTCCTGAAGGCTGGTATGCGAGTGGTACCAGTAGGTTCCTGACTGGCGGATCGGGAATTCATAGGTGAACGTTCTGCCGGGAGCTATAGGCGGAAAGCTGATAAGGGGTACCCCGTCCATCCCGGGCGGCACAAGCAGGCCATGCCAATGGATTGACGTCTCGACGTCCATGGCATTGCGGACATGTATTCGTGCCATGTCCCCTTCCCTGAATCTCAGTACCGGTCCCGGTATGCCCCCGTTGATCGTCATGGCTGAGGCCGGCTTACCGGTCAATGCTACGTTCTGTTTTGCGATGGTGAGGTCGTATTCGACGGTCTTCGCCCATGCAGGCATGGCAGCAAAGCACGCAAGCAGCATCAAAATCCGGCAGATCAGCTTCATACCTTCGCCCTCCGCAGCCTGAGGGCGTTGCCCACGACCGATACCGAGCTGAAGCTCATGGCAGCAGCAGCGAACATGGGGCTGAGGAGGATGCCGACAAAGGGATAGAGCACTCCGGCAGCAACCGGTACGCCCAGGGCATTATACACAAAGGCAAAAAAGAGGTTCTGCCTGATGTTCCGCATCGTTGCCTGACTCAATCTTCTGGCCCGGACTATGCCGCATAAATCTCCTTTCACCAGCGTTACCCCGGCGCTCTGCATCGCCACATCCGTGCCTGTTCCCATCGCAATGCCGACATGGGCCTGTGCCAGGGCAGGTGCGTCATTGATGCCGTCTCCTGCCATCGCAACGATCTTCCCCTCTGCCTGGAGTTTCTTTACCATCTCGGCCTTCTGGTCAGGCAGGACTTCTGCCATCACCTCGTCTATTCCGAGCCTCTTTGCGACCGCCTCTGCCGTTGTACTGCTGTCTCCGGTCAGCATCACAACGCGCATGCCCTCCTTATGGAGCGCATTGATCGCCTCTGCAGTCGTCTCCTTGATCGGATCGGCAACGCCTATGAGGCCGGCAGGTTTGGAGTCAACTGCAACGAACATGGCGGTCTGGCCTTCCCTCCGCATCTCCTCTGCCTTGTCAGAGAGGCCCTCAGGAGATATGCCGAGTTCTTTGAGCAGCTTCCGGTTGCCGAGGGCGACCTTCCTGCCTTCAATCAGGCCGGTGACTCCGCGGCCGGTGAGCGACTCAAAAGACTCGACCTTTGACGGCAAGATATCCTTTTCCTTTGCGCCGGCCACGATCGCCGCAGCAAGCGGATGTTCACTGCCCATCTCGATGCTTGCGGCAAGGTGCAGGAGCGTCTTGTCATCAAAGCCCTGAGCAGGAGAGACTGCAACCAGTTTTGGCTTCCCTTCTGTAAGTGTGCCGGTCTTGTCCGTAACAAGGGTATTGACCGTCTTCATCACCTCAATCGCCTCAGCATTTTTGAATAACACACCGCCGGTCGCGCCCTTGCCCATGGCGACCATAATAGACATAGGCGTAGCAAGCCCAAGCGCGCAGGGACAGGCGATGATCAGCACTGCCACGGCATTGACGAGGGCGTATGCCATGCGCGGGTCAGGGCCGATCCATGCCCAGATCACAAAGGTTATGATTGCGATCGAGACGACGACCTGTACGAAGTACCCCGCAACGATATCCACAAGTTTCTGGATCGGCGCGCGGCTCCGCTGGGCCTCAGCAACCATATGGACGATCTGCGAAAGCAGGGTCTCTGAACCGACCTTCTCTGCCTTCATGACCAGAGTCCCGGTGGCGTTTACCGTTGCGCCGATCAGGCGGTCTCCCTGCTTCTTTTCAACAGGGATCGGCTCTCCGGTGATCATAGATTCGTCCACGCTGCTCGATCCTTCTGTGACCGTGCCGTCAACCGGAACCTTTTCTCCCGGTCGTATCCTGAGGAGATAGCCTGCAACGATATGGTCAAGCGGCACGTCCTCTTCATTGCCGTCCCGGATGCGCCGCGCAGTCTTCGGGGCAAGGCCGAGCAGGGCTTTTATGGCAGCGCCTGTCCTTGTCCGGGCGCGGAGTTCGAGTACCTGTCCGAGAAGAACAAGGGTGACGATCACTGCTGCAGCCTCGAAATAGAGGCCTACCTCTCCGGCCTCGCCGCGAAACGACTCAGGAAAGATCCCCGGCAGCAGGGCTGCCACTATGCTGTAAAGATATGAAACGCCAACTCCAAGGCCTATAAGGGTGAACATGTTAGGGTTCCAGGTTATGACCGACTGCAAGCCTCTCACAAAGAACGGCCATGCGCCCCAGAGCACCACAGGCGTGGCGAGCACCAGTTCGGCCCAGATAAGGGAATCGCGGGATAAGAAATCGTCGAGTACTGAGAGGCCGGGGATGAAATGGCGCATCGCGATCAGCACGAGCGGAACGGTCAGCAGGGCGCTCGCCTTGAAGCGCCGCGTCATGTCTGCAAGTTCGGGGTTTTCCTCTTCACCGGCGGATACGGTCTTCGGTTCGAGCGCTATGCCGCATTTGGGGCAGGAGCCGGGCGCGTCGCGGATGATCTCCGGGTGCATCGGACAGGTCCATTCTGTCCTGCCGGCCGGAACTTGAGGCGCAACAGGTTCAAGGGCCATACCGCATTTCAGACAGGAGCCGGGACCTGGCTGCCGGACCTCAGGATGCATGGGGCAGGTGTATTCAGCGGCCCTGGAAGCAGGTGCTTTTTCAGTCGCCTTCTCTTCGAGATATGATTCCGGGGCCTTGTCAAAGCCCTCCTTGCAGTGCTTCGAGCAGAAGTAGTATGACTTTCCCTTGTAATCTGACGTTGCTGCTGCCTCGCTGTCCTGGATCGTCATCTTGCAGACAGGGTCTGTAACATTCATCGTGATCTCCTCCTCTTCTTCATATTCTCACAGAGAGAGCAATCCGGCAAGAGGCAGATTGCGCGCAACTGGAGGTGCGTCCGGCGGCACCGGGATAGTCACCGGAAATAGGCCTGAGTGACCCTCTGATCAGAGGTTATCAGTAAGGGGGAACGATGGCAAGACGGGGATGCCGCTGATCAGGGGGGGCAAGGGTCAATCCGCTGCGATTTCGTTGGGCCGTGCAATGTTGTTTGCTTCTGTACCCTATGAGGTGTATTATAAGTGTAACACCAAGGAAACAGGGAGGATGCATGCCGACGAATAATCCCAGGATCAATGTAGTGCTCGAAAAACCCCTCTATGAGAACGTTGAGCGCATTGCGAGAAAAGACGGGGTATCCTTGTCTCTCAAGGTGCGCGATCTGATCAAGGAAGCGCTCGAGATGGAAGAGGACATTGCCCTGGCGTCCATGGCCGAAGGAAGGGAAAAGACCTTTACCAGAAAGAAAGCCCTGACACACGATGAGGTCTGGTAGTGGCTTTTGAGCTGCGCTACCATCCTGACGTAAAAGATAAAGACATCCCTGCCCTCAATGCCAAATTACGGGCCCGCATAAAACGGGCGATCGAGATGCGGTTGTCCGTTGCTCCGCATCAGTATGGAGAACCTCTCAGAAAAACTCTCAAGGGGTATTGGAAATTAAGGGTAGGTGATTACCGTGTGGTTTTCAGGATTGCCGGAAATGAAGTCTGGATTCTGGGGATCATGGACAGAAAAGAAGTATACGAAAAGATAGGCAAGAGAGATTAGCCCCTCCTGCGGGGAAGGCAGAATGATCATGACAATGCAGACGTCTTATCCTTCCCAAACAACATGTATTGATCTCAGAGCGGCGCCGGTGGATTCGTCATGAGCATGCAGCTGGTCTATATGCAGCCGCCATACTGGAGAGGCCCTCAATTCCAAATCTTGCCTTTTTCCTCTTCTTTGTGGTTTCCTTCATCTGTGGCTCCTTTGTTTTTTAATGGATACCGTGGATTATGCCACGGGGGAGTCACTCTTTTAAATTTCAACTAAAAATAGTATATCGCCGTGCATCGAGAGGGACGCGGTAATAACGCTGTTTGGTTTTTGCATTTGTCTATTCACCCCGCCCCTCATGCTGGTCGTTGGCAGTCTGTGTTCCCTTCATACCCGAATTGATAGGAGTTTGGTAATATAAAACATGAGTTTTGATTTTACAGATTTCGAAATTCCTTTGCTTCAGGCCCTTATTAAGTTGAATGGGAAAGCAAAAGTGAAGGATGTCTATCCTGAAGTTGCCGTAATTATGGGCCTAACTCCTTCCGCTTTTCCAGAAGAATACGATATATATCAAAAAGGGCAGATAAAATGGAAAAATAAGACAGCCTGGGCTATGGAGTATCTAAAAAGAAAAGGACAGATCAACGGCACAGAAAGAGGCATATGGAAAATAACGGAGATGGGAAGAGACAGGATCAAGATTCTTAAGGAAACAAGCAAAGATCCTGATGAAGGTCTTGCTCAAATACAAGGCGTCGATACTTCTCTCGCAGAAAATGAAAATGTTACACCTGAAGAGGGCTTTAATAGAATTGAGAATATTCAAGTTCATGAAACAGGCGGGATTCTCGGTGTCAGAGGAATTGTCTATGAACCAATAAATGAGCAGGGCGTAATATTGCTGTTTGCTGCCCTCTGCCATGATTTGGGGTTTATGATTGAAGGTATCAGGAGCAGTTTCCCTGATGCATTACTTCGCCGGCGGAACAATAAGGGAACATGGAATAGTTGCCGCGCCGAGTTCGAATATAGATCATCCAATTTTAAGGCGCACAAACATGACCCGAATCAATGTGACATCGTTATCTGCTGGGATCATGATTGGTCTGATTGTCGTCTTGAAGTCTTGTGCCTCAAAGATATTGTCGGTAAATTTCGATAGAGCAAAGGAGTTGTCATGCGCAAAAAGGAATTGCTTATAAGCGAGATTGAACAGGTTCCCGATGCTTATCTCGACGAAGTGCTGGATTTTGTTCACTTCCTGAAGTCGAAGATAATCAGAGAAAAGACCGACACCGCAGTTGCCAGCGAATCATCTCTTAAAAAAGACTGGCTATTGCCCGAAGAGGATGAGGCGTGGCAGGCTTTGTAAGGGGCGATGTCGTTGTTGTTCCATTCCCCTTCTCCGATCTGACCCAAGCTAAACGCCGCCCTGCCATAGTCATCGCCGCTCTTGAGGGTGATGATGTAATACTCTGCCAAATTACCAGCAAGGCAGTCAGTGACAAATATTCCATCCGACTTGAAGACGGCGACTTTGAATCGGGCAACCTGAATCAGTCAAGTAATATTCGACCAAATCGCATATTTACCGCTGATAGTCATATCATCCTTTACCGCGTGGGGAAACTGAAAACGGAAAAGCTCATGGAGGTTATAGACAAGGCGACTGCAATAATTCGCGGGGGATAATTGACAGGACAACTGTTTCCCAATCGGGTAAGGGACGGTAGTTAGCCGTCCCTCCCCACACCGCCACATCATGCGGGTCCGCAATGGGCGGTTCGCAGAAATCTCCGACAAGAACCTTATCTCGTTTTTGCCGGGTAATGAATCCCGATCCACAATGTACGGATGCAGGCAAGCCCCTGTTTTTCAAGATGCGCGTTTGACAGCCCGCAATTTGTTGACAGAAACTCGGCCCGGTTCATTCAGTCTTCTGATGAACCCCTGATTTGTGATCTTCCTTCCTTTCCTCACGTTCTTTCAGGCCCTTGATGTAATTGACAAGATGCCATCTCATATCCTTCGTAAGCGCCTTTTTGAAGGCTCTCATCGGAGTCCCCTTCACGCCGTCCATGATTACATGGTAAATCTCTCCATCCGAATCGCCATGTATCCATACTTCATCCACAAGGTTCATTGTGCCGCTGCCCTTCCCACCTTCGCCGTGGCAGGCTATACAGTGTTTCTCATAAAGCTCCTTACCTTTCATGACCGACTCCTCGGTCATCGGGATGGGATTCCTCACCTTCGCATACTGCGCATGCCTGTGAGGATGGGGCATATGAATATGCTCACTCGTCTGGGCGTAAGACATCCCCATAAATACGATGGAACTAACAGCCGCAAAAAGGATCATCATAAATTTGCCTCTTTTCACCCGATATGGGAAGTGTCTAATCAACAGTGTTTGCATTTTCCGTTAATACATGCCAGGCCAAACCTTATGCTTACGCGCTTCAGTCTCTCTTTAGCTCGTCCCTGGCCTTGATATACTCGTCATGAGACAGCTCTCCTTTTGCATATCGCTTCTTTAGCATCTCAAGCGCAGTTTCGCCCTTCTCCTGCCCACCGGGCCCTCTGGCGAGATTCCTGACCAGAAAGAATATGGCAGCGACAACGACCGCCCAGAAGATAAACATGAAGAGCCACCCAAACCCCATGCCCCATCCAAAATCCCCATGCATAAAATCTCCTCCTTTGTCAGATGCCCTGCTTTCATCATATCGAATTTAGAAATGCTCCGCAACATACCCTGAGGTCGTTGCTTAATCCGCCGGTTTCAGATTCTGAATCGCATCCGGATCAATATTCGGCTCAAGGCGCACGTTAAGAGAGAATTCGACAGTCTGTGTCATCCCCCTGTGTCTGAATACGGAAAAGACAGCATGCTTGCCCGACCTCTCAAAGACGACGCTGATCGCGACTTTCGGTCCGCCCAGGTTCTGGCTCGGCGTGGCGAAGATAAAACCCCGCAGGTCCTCATCCCAGGAAGCCAGGATCATGTCAACACCATCCATTTTTTCGAGATCAGACAGCGGGGCGCCTTTATACGCCAGATCGTACAGGAATGTAGTGACGTGGTCGGCGAATGAATTCTTAGGGATCGGTTTGACGGATGCCGAATAATCCCGGTCATAGGCAGCCTCCTCCTTTCCGCTACCTGAAAGGTTCAGGTCCTTCCTGAGGGTTACCCAGCCTGATTCTGACCTGAATACTATCTCAAACCGGTACTTCCCGGCCCGCACCGGGCTGAACTGAAAAGAGAATGATCCGTCAGGGTTCTGCGCCGGCCTGAGGTGTGCAAACGTATGGAGATCGTAGTCCGTAATAAACAGGTGGAGGTTGCTCAAGGCAATTCCAGTACCGCGATTGATTTGGAGGATATAACCGCCGCTCGTGCTGCTGCCCAGATTCAGATCATAGCCCCGCGGGTTCCTGGCAACTTGCCAGATGTACGGTTTTTCATTATGGGTGTCGGGGATGATGAGCAGTTCCTGATCGAGATCGAGCACCGCCAGCGCCGGTGAGCTGAAGAGAAGGAGGATTGCCGTGACTGCCCTGCAAAGAAACTGTTTATTGTTCATATTCCACCTCAATGTGTATGTCTCAGGGACATGGGCTGCCCCAGGATATAGGCATTAATGACCATAAAGGCAACCGCAAGGAGAGCCATCGGAAGATAGACCCGCAGAGCCCTCTCACCATAATGTCTGACCGCGATACGGTAGCCTGCGTAGAGCGAAAAGATGTTGAGGGAAACGAGCACTACCATCTGGAGCCAGAAGATCGTTTCAGATCCTGCAAGGGCGGCCACGGTCCAGCTTTCGGCTGGATCACCAGTTCTCACTCCGATGAGCCGCTCAAAGGCAGGCACGATGCCCGGGCCTTCGAGAAGGAGGTGAGAGATATTGTGGGCAAGGTGCATCGCGATGCCGACCGGTATGAACATGTAGGCAAACTGTATGAAGATCTTCCCGACCGAAAACTCTGTATCCGGTACGAGCTGCTTCACCAGAGCGCTTGCAGCAAGGAGGAGCAGCGGCGGGATCAGGGAACCTGTTGCAAAGACGAAGGTCGCAACAGCCTTCTCCCGGCCGGCATGATCTGTAAACCCGAGGCTCTCGAGAGGAAGCATCCCTGCGACCGCATCAGTCCAGCGGTGCCAGGGATCGACCATCTCGCCGGTTACGACAATCGTTATGCCGACGAGGACCATGGCCAGGAGCGCCTCATCGAGATATCCCCGCTTCGACACCCATAAGTCTTTCGCGAAACTTCTGAAGCGGACGACGATATTTTCCTGCGAGCAGGACTTGATACATTCGCTGCAGAAGTTGCAGTAGTTGTTCCGGTCGAGGGTCATCGGCGTAACGAACATCGGACATCCATAGCTGTGGTCAGTGCCCTTGATGCACTCCTTTACCTTATGTTCCCGGCAGACCTCCATGCACCTGTTCCGGAGTTCCACCGGACTGAACATGGAGTAGAGACCGATCAGCCCGCCGATCGGACAGACGTATCTGCAGAAGGACCTGCCCTTGAAGATCAGCGCCATCACTGATGCGATCAGGAAGAAGCCGATCAGGAGCCATGCGGTGAGCGCGGGCTTGTTCACGATGCCGCTGTACCCGTCCCACCAGGTAAGTACAAAGAAGATGAGGCTCGGCAGATAGATGTTCCGCATCGTTGCCGGAAAATCTTTGTTCATGCTGACCCTTCTTCCGATCCAGTCCTGCATGGCGCCGAAGGGGCAGGTCATGCACCAGATGCGGCCCATAAGGACGAAGGTGAATATAATGCCTGCCCACCAGATCGTCCACATCAGGATCGTTGCGATGTTGCGGTCGCCCTGCTGGACATCGAAGAGCCCGGCGGCGATGATGACCAGAAATACCAGAAGGACCGGAATCTGGAAGACCGGCTGGAACCATGCTGACCTGAAGAACCTGCTGATCGAGGGGACAGCGAGAAGGTTCAATCTCTCGCCTGCCAAAACAGCGGCAGACCTGCGCAGCGCAATGATCCAGATCGCGGCCAGCCCGCTCAGGACGACAAGGGCGATCACAAAGATCATCCGGTAAACCTGAGCTTTCGACGCCTTCGCATACCCGATTTTCCCACCATAGATCAGCGGCTCTTCAAAAATTCTGTTGCCAAGGGATGAAACAGCCAGAACAAATGAATATTCACCCGCGCCTGACAGAGGATACGGCGCCGAGTAGGTTCCTGCCTTCTGGTCAGCCTGAAGCTTTGTGAATCCGGACAGGTCATACGACATGCTAATCGGCTCAGTATCGCCGAAATCGAGGCCTTCATCAAACTCATCGGGACCGGAGTTATCCGGCATTGGCATTTCATGACCGGCATGGGCGTGCTTCAGATCTGCCCTCCGGAAGTGAACGGATATGTCTGCGTCTATAACCGGGATCCCTGTCATCGCGTCAGTCAGGGTGATCACCACCCTCGGAATTGCATTCTCCTCAAAGTGCGGGGGATCGAGACTGATTGCTATATTGGCGCTGCCGATCTGAAATTCAGCAGCTTTAGAAACTGCTCCATGCTCCTCACTCCCCGAAGCGGTCATGCCTGACCCAAGGAGGATTAGAGCAGCGGCGCCGATGATGGAAACGATATTTTTCATCTCTTCCTGAACAGTTCGTTGATGATCGTGATCCCGCGTTTCGCTCCTGACGCGATCGCCTGAGCGGCCTTTGCTGAGTCCGGAGGCGCGGTAATGTCTTTTCCTACGGCAAATGCATCCGATGCCTTCTTCCCTTCAAACTGCCTGAGGAATGTCTGCTGCGAGACACCGGGCGATTCGTCGTTTTCGAAGATGCGCAGACCGAGCAGGTCACCTTTGCCGCTTACGACAACGCCCATCTCTATCTTCCCGGCTTCACCATAGGCGTCGATGAACATCATGGCTGCAGCCTTTCTCGGTCTGGCATCCGGATCAGATTTCACGATTGCAAGATAGATCGAAGGCTTCAGGTCTTCCTCCGGGAGTCTGCTTCCGAGCATCTCCTCGATACGTGAGCGCTGCTCATCCGATACGTAAAGGTTCTTCTGCTCAAAGGATTGCGCTTGCGGGAAAAGCGCTTTCAGTTTTTCGGCAGGGAAGACAGCATCATGAGGCAGAGCCATTCCGGCCAGCAGAATAACAGCTGTGGCGTTTATCCATATTGCAGTCTGTATCAGTTTTATCTTCTTCATGGCTTATTATTACAGATGATTCTGAACAGAAAATGAATAAATCGTGATTATTCTGTGAAGATCCCTTAGTCAAGGCTCACAAAATGCCTTTTATAGCTTAAGGGTGGCAGCACTGAACGGGCCGGAGCAATAAGTAGATACCCTCAGGGGAAACAGTTGACTGCCAGGGAAAGGCGAACGTAATATATAGCATGATAGCGATAGTGGATTACGGCATGGGCAACCTAAGGAGCGTCGAGAAGGGCTTTCAGAAGGTTGGCATAGATGCCAGAGTGACCTCAGATCCCGTGATAATAGACGATGCTCGGGCAGTTGTCCTGCCGGGTGTAGGCGCATTCAGGGACTGCATCAGAAACCTCACTGACCTGTCGCTGACAGAGAGCATCGTCCGCTCAATCGAAAAGGGCAAGCCCTATCTCGGCATCTGCCTTGGCCTTCAGGTTCTCTTCAGCGAGTCAGAGGAGTTCGGAGCCTGCAGGGGTCTTGATGTCTTCAGGGGAAAGGTGATACGGTTCGGTTCAGGAATGAAGGTGCCGCATATGGGCTGGAACACGGTCTCTCTGGTGAACAGACCGCCCATATTCACAGGCATTGATGATAATTCCTATTTCTACTTTGTCCATTCCTTCTATGTTCTGCCTGAAGATGAGGCGATTATAAGCGGCACTACCGACTATAACGGCGCATTTTCCTCAATGATCTGGAAGGATAATGTCTTTGCAACCCAGTTTCACCCAGAGAAGAGCCAGGCCCTTGGGCTCAAGATACTACAGAGTTTTGGGGATTTTGCAGCAAAGGCTTAAGCCCGGCCTGTTTATCCCGGCAGAAGTCCATGCCTCTGCATCTTTGTCCTGAGCTGTTTCCGGGTAATGCCGAGTATTTCAGACGCCCTGCTCTGGTTCCAGTCTGCCCCGTTCAACGCCTTGACGATCAGTTTCTTCACGGTCTCGATCAGGTTCATCTCAGCCTTAATTGTGTTATTCCCTGCCGGCATGGGTGATTTTCAGATCCAATTCGAGTTCGGCTAAATCTGAGGAAACTACCGGGCAGTGGCTTGACAGGCAGTGGATTCTCAGGAGTTCCCCCAATAATCGAACCATAAAACCCGCAACGCATTGAAGGATAA
>CAYUNK010000055.1:0-18741 GCA_964446125.1 uncultured Nitrospiraceae bacterium
TGTGCATCCCCCACTGCAAGCACCTCATCCACTATCAAAATCTCAGGTTCAAGGTGCGCGGCAACGGCAAAGGCAAGCCGCACGTACATGCCTGAAGAATAGCGTTTGACCGGCGTATCTATGAACTTCTCAACCTCGGCAAAGGCCACAATCTCGTCAAATTTTCTCCTGATCTCAGCCCTGCCCATGCCCAGGATCGCGCCGTTTAGGAATATATTCTCCCTGCCTGTCAGCTCCGGATGAAACCCTGTGCCGACTTCAAGCAGGCTTGCGACCCTGCCGTATAATTCAATGCGCCCCTCTGTAGGCTTTGTGATGCGCGAGAGGATCTTCAGGAGCGTTGATTTGCCTGCCCCGTTTCTGCCGATGATGCCAAGGACTTCGCCCTGTTTGACTTCGAAGGAGACATCGCGCAAGGCCCAGAAATCCTTTTCACGTGAATCGTGAATCGTGAATCGTGAATCATTAAAAGACTGTGAATCGTTAATCGTTAATCGTGAATCTGAAGACTGTGAATGGTTAATAGTGAATGGCGAATCGTTACGACGAAGACCCCTGCGATAAAAAGACCTAAGGGTATTGCCGAGCTTTTCGCTCAGGAGGTTGGTATGCACCGCGCCCAAGCTGTACTTCTTGGAGAGGTTCTGGACTTTTATTGCTGCGTCGTTAGACACGGTCTAACTCCTTGTAATAGCAAAGCGCATGGCGCAAAGGGGATGCACGATACTTGATGATGGTTCATAGATTCAAGATACTGGATGCAGGATACTTGCAACAGAGCGCCCCAAAACGATCAGGCAGGGTAAAGACCTGTTACCAGATTGTAGCAACTATTTTCTGCTTCCTTATGTTCGCATCCTTTGTTATAAGCGTTGCTTCATAGTGAAGGGCCGTTGCAACAATGAGTCTGTCATGCATCTCAAGCTGAGCGGCAATTGTATCGGCAGTTTTAAGTAACTCGAGATCAAGTGGAGCAACGTCGAAATTATCATAAGCCTCTATTTTTGCAGTGGTATCCATGAAACTCAGCCTGACTCTTCCTTTTTTCGAAATATACATGACCTCAGCCATGACAACGGCAGGAATGATGATTGATCCTCCCTCAACTGTTCTTTCAAACGCCTGAAATGCTTTCCTGCTGAGCTGAGGGTCTTCAGTAAAGTACCATACCAGGGAATGGGTGTCAGTTACATAGTTGCCTGGCATATTTACTTGTATTCGTAGGGAAAGAGAGCTTTTTTTGCTTCGCTGAAAAGTGAAGCCTCAACAGCGCTTCCCTTCCAGATTCCTTTCAGGGACCCACGCTTGTCCTGCTTTTTAGTTTTCTTCGAGAATTCAGAGGTTAATAGATGTAATATCCTGTAAAGATTCGGCATGGCGTTGTCCGGAATAACAGACAATTCATTCATGATTTTTTGTTTATAAGCAGACAGCATATAAAATCCTCCCTCTTTTCAAACTATTATATCACACGGGGAAACTTGCCCGCGCCATTTCTGCCGATGATGCCGAGGACTTCGCCCTGACGCACCTCGAAATTTATGTCCCGGAGGGCCCAAAAATCCTCGGACGTATTAGTTAATCGTGAATCATTAAAAGACGTGAATCGTGAATCGTGAATCGTGAATTGTGAATCTGAAGACTGTGAATGGTTAATGGTGGATGGTGAATCGTTACGACGAAGACCCCTCGTGCTTTGCTTCAGCATATTACAATTTGACATTGAAGAGACATCCCGGCAAGACAACGGAATATGTCGCGCTAACTATTCTTTACAAGGACAGATATCTGATTCTTTAGCGGCTCAAGCTTGTTTTGAACAATGTCCCAGAGGATTTCGCTGTTAATGTTGAAATATTCATGGGCAAGCACATTCCTGAAATCCTTAATTGTTCTCCAGTCTATTTCAGGATGCTGAATCTTTAGGGTCTCAGAAAGTTTTCCGCTTGCTTCCCCGATAATCTCCAACTCCCTAACTGTGGCAGAATAGGTTTTTCGGTCTTCAAGAAACGCTGCATAATCCAGCCCATGGATATATCCTTTTATCGCAGCAATTGAATCAAGCATGTCATTTAAATAAAAAGAATTATCCCTTTCAGACATACATGATTTCCCGATCAACGTATTCTTTTATTCCAGGTTTGATGTTTGATATTATGCCGAGGTCGATCTTTTTACCGAGCGTATCTTCAAGGAAATGGAGCAGAGAAAAATAATGATCACTTATATGGTCTTTCTTGAGTTCGACAGCTATATCTATGTCACTGTCATGGCGAGCCTCTCCCCTTGCGTAGCTTCCAAAAAGCCCTATTTGAAGCACCCCGTATTGTTCAGCAAAAACCGTCTTATGTTCCGTAAGAAACTTAATTACATCCTCTCTCTGCATAGTAATTCCTTTTTTAATACAGCCTTTGGTTTATTATACCATCATCTGATTTTGCAAAACTGCCCCGCCACTCTCCTAAAACCTAAGACCTAAAACCTGCCTTTCTCCCCTAAACAATATCCGCAAAAGTCTGCTCCATGCGCCTGAAATAGTATAGTCCGGTGATCAGAAGTGCAAGCACTATGGCAAAGGAGATCCCTATCATGCCAAAGTCAGGAGCGGACTTGCCCAACAGGGACCAGCGGAAACCCTCTATCACTCCTACCATCGGATTCAGGCTGTAGAGCCACTGCCATTTTTCAGGCACAAGGCTTGTGGAATAGGCAACCGGTGATGCATAAAGCCAGAACTGGACGAGGAAGGGCACGACAAAACGCACATCCCGGTATTTTACATTCAGGGCGGTCAGCCAGAGGCCTGTCCCAAGCGCAGAGAGCATGGCAATGAGAAGAAACAGGGGGAAAAGAAGCACTGCGGAACCGGGTATTACGCGATACCAGAGCATCATGCCCAACAGGATGATAAAGGCTATGCCAAAGTCAATCATGCCTGCAAAGACCCTGCTTAAGGGTATGACGAGTCTTGGAAAATATACCTTCGTTATAAGATTGGACGCCCCGACAAGGCTGTCGCTCGACCCTGACAGAGACTGGGCAAAGTAATTCCAGGGAAGAAGAGCGCAGAAAGAGAAAAGAGGATAAGGGATGCCGTCTGACGGCAGCCCGGCGAATCTGCCGAAGACCACTGTAAAGATGATCATGGTCATGACAGGCTGAATCACTGCCCAACCTATGCCGACAATGCTCTGCTTGTACCGGACCGAGACATCTCTCCAGACAAGAATGCTCAGTAGGTCGCGGTACGCCCATACCTCCTTGAGGTCAAGCGACAGCCACCCCTTCTGCGGCTCGATTATGGTTGTGTGTGTGTGGCCGAAGTATTTATCCTGCGTGTTTTCAGTCATAAATGCCAATCCTCGCTCCTCCCTGAGGCTCTTCATAGTCAATCATGAATTTCACAACATCTTTCATTGCATGCCGCGCTTTCCAGCCAAGGACCTTTCCGGCCTTTGCCGGATTTCCGATGCCTGCCATCAGGTCAGACGGCCTGAAAAGCGAGCGGTCTGTACTGACATGTTTCTTCCAGTTCAAACCGACAGCCTCAAAAGCGGTTTCTGCAAATTCCTCGAGGCTGTGGCTCTGCCCTGTTGCAATAACAAAGTCATCGGGCTTCTTCTGCTGGAGCATGCGCCACATGGCATCGACATACTCCGGCGCCCAACCCCAATCACGCCGGATTCGGGTATTGCCGAGAATCAGCTTTTCCCTGCTGCCCTGCGCAATGCGCACGGCGGCGGAGACGATTTTGCGAGTGACGAACCGCTCCGGCCGGAGGGGTGATTCGTGATTAAACAGGATGCCGGAGCAGGCGAACAGACCATAAGCCTCACGATAGTTTGCCACCTGCCAGAAAGAGGCTGCCTTGGCAACCGCATAGGGACTTCGCGGCCTGAAGGGAGTGCTTTCATCTGCCGTGTTACTGCCTGTCTCTCCGAAACATTCGCTTGAGCAGGCATTGTACAGTCTGATCGGCCTGCCTGTGAAGCGGACTGCCTCAAGCAGATTGATCGTACCGACGCTGATGCTCTCGAGCGTTTCGACCGGCTGCTGAAAGGATAGGCCTACGGAACTCTGCCCGGCAAGATTGTATATTTCATCAGGCTGCACCTTTGAAAGGACCTGCAACACGCTTCTGAAATCGACGAGCGCCATCGACTCCAGAGAAACCTGATCTTTGATCCCAAGCGTTTTAAGGTTGGGAAATGCGGACATCTGGGCATCGCGCGAAGTGCCGAAGACTTTATATCCCTTATCGAGTAGAAGCCTGGCGAGGTACGATCCGTCCTGTCCTGATATCCCGCAAATGAGAGCTTTCTTCATCGTGACCCCCCCTAAAGCACCTGATCGATTATTTCAGAGAGCCTGATTTTGAAATTGTCGAACGAAAAATATGACAAGCCATCCGGCACAACCCCTTTGGGCTCCTTCAAGGCTTTCAGCGCTGCGTCAATAAGCTCGTCCCCGTTTCCGGGTTCGACAAGCATGCCGAGACTTCCTTGACGGGCCGCCTCACGGCTGCCGTCCGCCTTGCTTGCAACCACAGGAATACCGCAGGCCATAGCCTCGAGAAAAACGAAACCAAATCCCTCACCCCTGCCAGGCATTATGTAGGCATCCGCAAGACGGTAATGGTCGGCCTTTTCATCTTCGTGGATAAGACCTGTAAAGATCACCCGTTCAGAAAGACCAAGGGCATCTGCCTTTTCCTCCAGACGTTTTCGGTCGCTGCCATCGCCAACGATCATATACGCCAGGTCCGGTGCCTCTCTGATCAGCTCAGGCATTACTTCCATCACCTCATCAAATCCTTTATAGCGCTCGAAAGAAACGAGCCGGCCAAGCGTCATGATGACTGTCTTGCCATGAAGCCCATATCTTTCGAGCAGTGAGGGGTTTTTCGGGCCGGGGCCGTAAAGCGACGCGTGAATTGCGTTTGGCAACAGAAACCCTCTGCTCCCGTTTAGTTTTGCCCATGACAGAAACTTCTGCCTGGTAAAGTCACTGATAGAGATAAACGCGTCAATTTTGTTCAACAGATAATTATTGACAGGGCTTTCTGTCGGGCTCCAGACCTCGATGCCGTAAATTTCAAGAATAAGAGGAACGCCTAACAGACGTTTTGCCGCATAAGCCAAAGGCAGGAGATTGATATGCCCACAGATTATCAGGTCAAATTCCCCGTTTTTTCTGATTGTATTCAATACCGTTACTGAATACTTCACTTTATTGTCCAGTCCGTCTGTCACATACGTCAACCTTTCCGGAATTGCTTCTGGTTCAAAAGGCATCAGACGGGGAATGGCGACAACCTCCCAGCATCCCGGATAAACACTCAGGGCCTTCAGAAGATCACGGTTGTAAAGGGCGATCCCCCCGTATCCGCCAAAAGCATCCGGAACAAGGGCCAGGATTCTAAGGCCATTTTTGTTCAGCGTGTTATCTCCAGCAGTTGAAACACCCTTTTCCATATTTGACGGCAAACGATGCTTTTCAGGCACGGCTTTCCTTCGATGTGCAGGATCTGAACTATCCATCTGCCCATAAATATGCCGTGCCCACCCCCGCAATCCTCTTTCTTTAAAGATGTCCTGCTCTTTGGCAATCCATTCTCTTGTCGGCACTGAAAAACCTGTCTTGCCCCTGTTCATGATCTCAGCAGGAAGAGGTTCCTTCGGAGAAGATGCCAGATCCCGCTTGTCAGGGGGATCCCCGGAAGAGAGCAGAGGGCCGAGAGCCCGGAGCAAATTAATATCAACCAGGGGGACCCGCACCTCAAGTGAATGAGCCATACTGGCCCAATCCATATCGCGCAGAAGCTGATTGCGCATATACCACTGGAGCTCAAGGGCCGAGACCCTTAGATGGGCATTTTCAATGTCACTGATTGATTCATCCAGCCTTGTCAGCGTCCGGAGTTCGTCCAACCCTTGCTTCATCATCTCTCTGTCGAGCACCTCCGGCAGCTCCCAGGGCATGAACAGGCCGCGCCTGAGCAGATAAGCGCCACTATAGCTGCCGCCATATTCGAGCATACCGGCATACTTGGGCGAGGTGAAATGCCTGAGAACCGGAGCGGAGATTGCGCGAAGGCCACGGCCAAATCCGGTCATACCGGAAAAGGGCCGAAAGAGACGGGCTATCTTCGGCACCTGCCGAAAACTCGGATAGCTGCCGAAAAGCTCGTCACCGCCCAGGCCTGACAGTGCGACCTTCAGCCCCGCCTTCTTTGCGGCCATGCAGACAAAGTAGCTGTTGACCCCGTCGATGCTGGGCTGGTCCATATCATTTAACATTTGATCGAGATTATCGTGGAAATCATCCTTTGATACCCATATGGTGCGATGTGAGGCGCTGTAGCGGTCTGCCGCCAAAGCGGCCAGAGGCGTCTCATCGTCATGGGTGTCGATATATTCCCTGAACCCGAGCGTTACTGTATTGACCCTGTTTTTTTTGTCGATCTCTGAAGCAAGGGCAACGAGCGTAGTAGAGTCCATCCCCGCAGAAAGAAAGATTCCCACAGGAACATCCGCGATCAGGTGGTGTTTGACGCTGTCGATAAGGGCCTCCCGAAGCCCTTCCTGCCTCTCTTGTTTTGTGAGTGTCATGGATGTCTGCTCTGCCTCAGCTAAGCTATGTGAAACAGACGCGTAGGTGATAGGTGACAGGTCATGGGTTATAGGTGAATCAGGCAATGACCTCTGACCTCTGACCTGGATGTTATAGACATATAACTGCCTGCCGGCAGGGAGCGGATGCCTTTATAAAGTGTATATGGTTCGGGTATGTGTCCCCAGAGGAAGAATCCAACATGGCCTGCCGGCTCCGGAGAGGTGTCGACTTTTCCCCCTGCAAGCAGCGCCTTGACCTGGGAGGCGACCCGTATGCTTTTGCCGTCATCTGCATAGTAAAGAGGTTTGATGCCGAAGGGATCACGGGCGAGAAATAACGTGGGGGTAATGGGTAATGGGTGATGGGTGATGGGTAAGAGTTTTATCACCTCTGACCTCTGACCCCTGAACCGTGAATCGTAAAGCGCGAACGCGAACATGCCGCGAAGTTGGTTGAGAAGGCCCTCGATGCCCCATTCTTCATACCCGTGGATAATGACTTCCGTGTCGGCCATAGACCTGAACCTGTGACCTTTGGCCAGGAGCTGAGAGCGGAGAGCGCGGTAGTTATAGATTTCTCCGTTAAAGGCTATCCAGACCGTTTTGTCCTCATTGCACATCGGCTGGCTGCCTGTTTCAGACAGGTCAATGACAGCAAGCCTGCGGTGGCCCATGCCTACACGGCTGTCAGAAGAATACCACTCACCTTGGCCGTCAGGGCCTCGTTGGACCATATGGTCCCGTATGCGAAGCAGCTCTGAACGATCTACAGGCTCACAGGAATTATAATTAAAGATGGTTGCTATGCCGCACATGTTTTAAACCTTCAATGGTGAACCGTGAATAGTGAAAACAAGATGTTTTCAGCTCTTATAGTAATCCCTGTACCATTCTACGAACTTCCTGATGCCCTCTTCTATAGAGGTCGAGGGTTTGAATCCGACATCCTGAATAAGGTCGTCAACATCTGCGTATGTGGCAGGCACATCGCCTGCCTGGATTGATAGAAGGTTTTTCTCAGCTTTTTTGCCGATGCAGGTTTCGAGGACCTCTATGAAGTGCATCAACTCAACAGGGTTGTTGTTGCCGATGTTATAGAGCTTGTAGGGCGCATAGCTCGCTGCAGGATCAGGACAGCTGCCTGACCATGCAGGATCAGGAGAAGGAACCTTATCCATGACCCTGATAACCCCCTCGATAATGTCGTCAATATATGTGAAGTCGCGCTGCATCCTGCCGTAATTAAAGACATCAATAGGCCTGTCCTCAAAGATCGCCTTTGTGAAAAGAAAAAGGGCCATGTCAGGCCTTCCCCAGGGACCATACACCGTGAAAAATCTTAGACCGGTGCAGGGCAGTTTGTACAGGCTTGCGTATGTATGGGCCATCAGTTCATTTGCCTTCTTTGTGGCGGCATAGAGGGATACAGGATGATCAACGTTGTCATGCACGGAAAAGGGCATCTTAGTGTTCGCGCCGTACACAGAACTCGATGATGCAAATACGAGATGCTTCACGCTGCCATGCCTGCATCCTTCGAGGATATTGAGAAAACCGCTTACGTTGCTGTCTATGTAAGAGTAAGGATTTATGAGCGAATATCTGACCCCTGCCTGAGCTGCGAGATTGACTACGCAATCAAACTTCTCCTTTTCGAAAAGTCTTTTGATGTCATTCCGGTCAGCAAGGTCAAGCCGCACCGGCTTGAAGTTCGGGTTCATGGCCAGCTGTTTCAGCCTGGCGAGCTTGATATTTACGTCATAATAGTCAGTGAGATTGTCTAATCCGACCACCCCATCACCCCGTCGAAGCAGTCTCTTTGAAAGATGATAACCGATGAAGCCGGCAGCGCCGGTGACGAGTATGTCAGGCATAATAACTCCCTGTATGAATAGGGTGCAGAATAAGCATTATTCAGTCCGTATTATTTTTGATCCGGAAATGCATTCAGATGCTTGCGGGTCATTGTGTCTTCAATGCGGAGCATATCAATTTCCTGTTTGAGCCGCTCGAACTCAATTGATTTGCGAGCAAGGAACGCTTGCGTCTGGTTGAGCTTTTCCTTCAGACCCTTTGGCGTAAGGATATACATATAGGCCATCTTGTTTTTTGAGTTCTTGAATCGCTCTGCCTTGAGGTAGCCCTTTTCGAGCAGGGCATTCACAATATAGTTGACCCTGCCGAGGCTCAGCCCCATCTTCTGCGAAAGATCACGCTGCGAAAGTGTGCTGTCCTTTGATAATTCAAGGAGGGTCCTGAATTGGGTTTCATTCATAGCGATAGCGGAATGAGCCTGAACCTTTATTTGCCTTTATTGGTCAGGCTACCGCCCACTCATGACATGGGCCACTACATAAAGGAACTGTTGTTTGAGGGCTGCGTTCAACCAATGAACAGATTAAGAATAACCCAGGACGGGAGGTAAGTTCAAGGATTATCAACAGACAGCTTCAGTAAAGAGTTCGTTGACGAGGTTAATGCGGCAGAACGAGAGGATTGAGGTTTGGCAAGATGAGATATGTCCTGCCTCAAACTTTTCTGACCGATATGTCTTCAACTTCGAGTCGCGAATTCAGCGCTTCCAGGAGGATTACAACCCTGTCCCTGCCGGGCACAGGATGCTGAAAGATGCCGTAGAGCCTTGCAAAAGGGCCTTCCCTGACGACGACTCTGTCGCCTTTCGACAGATGCTCAGGTTTGGGTGTTATGACGCCGTCTTCCATCTGATCGCGAATCGTATCAACAATCTCCTGCGGCACAATAACAGGGTGGTCTTTGGAGACGATGTATCGTACGCCCCGGGTGTAGCGGATCATATGGTGATGAGCATCGCTCTCAATACAGGCAAAGATGTAGCTCTTAAAGAGGGGTTCAATCACATATTCAAACCTGCCTCGGACATATTTCTTTATCCTGATCCTGGGACTGAGCACTTCTATGCCGGAATTTCTGAGCATCAGAGATACGGATTCCTCACACTGCGGTTTTGTATATATTGCGTACCAGTTCATGTCAGGTCTCCATTTTCCAGAATAGTCCCATGTCTTGTCAATGAATAATGTTTCTTTATGGTAAAATAATGCCGCTACTTACTTTGCCATATAAAGAATGGCTTGATGATATGGTTGTCAGAATAAGGCATAATTTCATAAGGAACCTTTAATATTTTTATGTTTTTCGTGAGCCAATGAGAAAGTCATCAGTTTTCTTCAGCGTTATTGTTATACAGTTGTCGATAGCTGCAGGAATTGCAGCGCATGCTGACCTCAAGAGAAAGGCAGCCTTACCCCACATGTGGCAGATGTCACAGACCGTCTCTGATTTGGCCCTGACAGACCTCTGCCTTTTTACCGAGGCGAGATATACCCGTCACCCTTCCATGGCCGATTTTTTTACGCCGTTTCAGGATCATCCTTTTTCCTTTGATCATTTTCCGTCAGGATCTCTTATGTCTGTCCCGGGCACGCTGCGAAAGTGAAGATGAGCCGATAGCGATTTATGGCCTGGATTAACAGACAGAAGAATATCCTCGACTTTACCCTTTCTTCTCTCCTTAGGAGAAAGGGCAAGAATGCCGCCCTTGTCTGTGTGTATATAATTGTAGTCTTTGTGCTCGCATCAGTCATGTTTCTTGTCCATGCTGTAAAGAAAGAGGCGATGATGATCCTGAAGAATGCACCGGAGATTATTGTCCAGCGCATGGTAGCAGGCAGGCATGATCTGATGGATCTGAGATATCTGGATGGGATAAGGAAGATCACCGGCGTAACAGGCGCTGAGGGAAGGCTTTGGGGATACTACTATGACCCGCTTTTCAAGGCGAACTATACGCTGGTGGTTCCTGCAGACTTCAAGTATCAGCAGGGAGAAATAGCCGTCGGGCAGGGGGTCTCAAGGGCTGCGATCACTGAAGAGGGCAATAGCATGCCCTTTGTCGGCATAGACGGCAAGCTTCTGAATTTCAGGGTGAGGGAGTTGCTGTCTTCTGAATCAGAACTGGTGACATCCGATCTTGTGGTTGTGTCGGAGCAGGACTTCAGGCTGCTCTTTGGCATACCGGAGAATATTGTGACAGACCTTGTTGTCACTGTAGGCAATCCCCTGGAAGTGGTGACCATAGCAGACAAGATAAAGAAACTGTATCCTGAGACGCGGCCTATTGTTCGCGATGAGATCATCAGGACCTATGACACGATCTTTGACTGGCGGGGCGGGGTTATGCTCGTCGTCTTTTCTGGCGCGCTGCTCGCATTTATCATCTTTGCCTGGGACAAGGCTTCCGGCCTCAGTGCAGAAGAGAGAAAGGAGATTGGCATTCTTAAGGCAACAGGCTGGGAAACTTCTGATGTCATTTTGATGAAGTTCTGGGAAGGCACAGTAATATCTCTCACCTCGTTTCTTGCCGGTATGATCTTTGCCTACGTGCATGTCTTTTTCAGCTCTGCTGCATTGTTCGAGCCTGTACTTAAAGGATGGGCTGTGCTGTATCCGGAGTTCAGGCTGGCGCCCTATACAGACGCTTATCAGGCGGCCACACTCTTTTTCCTCACCGTGGTTCCGTATACGATGGCTACAATCATCCCGGCCTGGAGGGCAGCCATAGTAGATCCCGATTCGGTAATGAGGACATAAGGACAGCGCCAATGATATTAAGATTTCCGACATCGGCAGTAACACCGGCGCAAAAGCATGATCGTTCTTAAGAACATAAGAAAGGTTTTTAATCAGGGGCGGCCTAATGAACTCGTGGCCGTGGTGGATGCCATCCTGACGATTGATGAAATGAAGGTGACCGTACTGAAGGGTCCGAGCGGTTCAGGCAAGACTACGCTTCTGAGCATAATTGGATGTATGACGCGGCCCACAGCCGGGAGAATTCATCTTGGTGAACGCGAGATAACGAGCCTGCCTGAACGTTTTCTGACTGCCGTCCGCAGTCAAACATTCGGTTTTATCTTCCAGCAGTTTAACCTTATTCGGGGCATGACTGCGCTTGAAAATGTGATGATACCTGCATATCCAAAAGGGGAACCTTACAGGGCGCTGAAGGGAAGGGCAATGAGCCTGCTTGCCATGTTCAATCTCGCGGCAAAGTCAGACTCAAAGGCAGAATGGCTGTCGGGCGGGGAGGCGCAGCGTGTGGCCATAGCACGCGCCCTTATAAACAACCCATCCATTATTATTGCTGACGAACCTACAGCGCATCTCGATACCAGGCTCTCAGGAGAGTTTATGGAGATCATGGCAGGTCTGCACCGGGAAGGCAGGACTGTCATCATGGCAAGCCATGACCCTGTTGTGTATGAGTCATCTCTTGTTGACAGAATTGTTGAGATGCGCGACGGGGTGATTGTTCAATGACAATCATCCTTGTTTCCATCGTCATGAACGCCTGTATTCGTTCTTTCATTCACCTCTTAGCCTTCTTTTTACAAAATTCACTGCCTGCATGATCCTTCACCCTGCGATACTCGCGCTTCTTGCAGGATCATTTACGGCCTCTGCCATGCTTGTCTATTCCTCCTGGTTCGGCATCAAGATCATCAGAACGTGGGACCTCAGGTCAGGCAGCGAGGTTCAGCTGCTGCTTGAGAAGCGAACGTATCTCATCTCTGCGATCATGTCATATTCATTTATATTTCAACTGTTCTCGCTCATCCTCTTTATCTACACAGCAGACAGCCTTTGTTCCCTGTTTACAGGCGCCATGTGCGCTGCAGGAACGCTTAATGTAAATGCCTATGGGTACCCGGCTATTATCCTGAAGGTCGGCAATGCTGTTTTGGCCGGGCTATGGCTGATTCTGAATCATGCAGACAACAATGCCCATGACTATCCTCTCATACGGGTGAAGTATTATATGCTGCTGTTTATGACCCCCATTGTGATAGGGGAGGCCTTTCTTCAGACAGCATATTTCATCGGCATTGATCCAGAAGTGATAACGTCCTGCTGCGGCAGCCTCTTCAGCAGCGGGGAGGGGAATATTTCTCCTCTTCTTTACGCTGCGCCGATCCTGCCGGTTAAACTGCTTTATTATCTGGCTATGGCAGGCACCTTTGTTTCCGGGGTCCTGTTTTATCGGCGCGGCAGAGGCGCCTGTATTTTTTCAGGCTTCATCTTTATTAACTTCATGGCATCTGCATGGTTTTTGATACAGGTAATAGTGCTGTACATTTACGAGCTTCCGACACATCACTGCCCCTTCTGCATATTCAAGAAAGAATACGTGCATATAGGCTACCTTTTTTATGGAATGTCTATTGCCGGCGTTATTTCAGGTCTGGGTGTCGGTCTGCTCCAGCCGTTTGCAAAGATCGGCAGCCTGAGAAGTTCCGTCCCGGTGATACAGAAAAAGCTTTTGCTGATTGCCCTGATCTGCTCAGCAGGTTTTTTTCTTCTTGCCGTGTATACTATGATTACGTCTGCACTCAAAATGTGATCGCAGAAGGAGAGATGTTCTATCTATGAGGCATACATGTCCGTGATAAGCAAAAGGGCGCTTCTGTTATGCCTTGGTATAGTTATTATCATGTCCCACGTTTTTTCATCCCCCTGTTTCTCTGCTGAAAATACTATTGGCGTCATTATGCCGGGCAACCTTCCCTACTATCAGGAGGTGCATCAGGCTTTTATGGCACAGCTTGAACGTGAAGGCATTTCAGCCGTGAAGACGGTTCTTGTTCAAAAGCCCTATCCTGACGCCATTTCCCTCAGTAATGCAGCGCGTAAACTCATAGCAGCGGATGTCAGCGTTATTGTTGCATACGGGGCGCCGGCAGCCCTTTCAGTCGCAAATGAAAGGACAAGGATGCCGTTGGTCTATGCTGCTGCGTACGAATCGTATATGTCTCAGAACAGCATCAGCAACAGTACGGGAATAAATATAAAACTTTCCCTTTCAAGCCTGCTCAGGTATATCAGAGGGTTGACGCAGATATCAACCCTTGGCGTCGTATACAGCGGAAATGAGCAGGATTCCCTGTTCCAGTTCAGGGAGATATCAAAAATTGCCGGACAGTATGGCATAAGGATCGAAGGCATTAATCTTAAAAGACACCAGGAGGCAAAGGAAAAGCTCGACGGCCTCAAGATTGATGCAGTACTGATTACAGGGAGCGCTGTAGGGCATCTGGCTTTGCCTGCGATAAGTGAAATTACGAGGGAGCGAAAGATACCTCTCGGTTCTTTTTTGCTCGGCAGGGATTCCCACCCTGTCGTGGCGCTTGGGGCTAATCCTGTCGAGCAGGGCATAAAGGCGGCTGAAAAAGCAAGAAATATACTTGAGGGTGTTTCACCGAAAAAGATCAGGGTCGAGACGGCCCGTGACGTGGAACTGATTTTCAATCTCAGGGAGGCCAACTCCATGGGCTGGAACCTGCCGATGGAGCTGGTCACTGAGGCAACAAATCTGATTAAATGAGCAGGCGAAATTTCATAATGCATCTTATTTCTCTGGCAATGCTCCTCTGCGTTGCTCCTGGGGCATTTGGGGCAGAGGAAATACTTATCGGCCTTATTCCCGAGGAGAATATCTTCACTCAGATGGACAGGCACAGGCCTCTTGCCGCGTATCTTACAAAGAAGCTCGGCGCCAGGGTGAGGTTTACGATATTGAGCAGGTATGGCGATGTGCTGGACAGGTTTATGTCCCGAAAGATGGACGGCGCCTTTTTTGGAGCCTTCACCAGTGCGCTTGCCATGGAACAGCTCGGCGCTGAACCAGTTGTTCATCCTGTAAATCTTGATGGATCATCAGCGGTTCAGGGTTATATCTTTGCGAGAAAGGATAGCGGTATTTCCAGTCTGGAGGATATGAAAGGAAAGAGGATAGTCTTTGTTGACAAGGCAACAGCCACCGGGTATCTTTATGCGCTTTCTTTTTTCATGGAGCGCGGCGTGCAGAATATAAAAACATACTTCAGTGATCTGTCATTTACCGGCAGCCACGGTTCAGCGATTTATGCTGTTCTTGACGGCAGGGCAGATATCGGAATTGCCAAGAGCAAAATCTTTCAGCAGATGGTCAGGAAAGACCCCGGCATAAAAGAGGAGCTATTGATAATTGCACGGTCGCCGGAATTTCCGGGCACGACTTTATTTCTCAGAAAGGATTTCCCAAAGGCCAGGCGCTCTCAGATCAGGGAGCTGCTGCTCGGCATGCATGAAGACGCAGAGGGGATGGAGGTACTGAAGAAACTCGAGGCAGAGATGTTTATTGAGGCAAATCGGAGTAATTTTAAAGCGTTCTTTGAGATTGCGGGCAAGGCCGGCATAAACGTGAAGACCTACAAATATAAATGAAAAGACGGCTTATTTACTCACTCTTTTCGCTCTTTTTGCTCTTTACGCTTGGCGCAGGACTTTCGATGGTCTATACATACAGGATTTCCCGTGACCTTGAATCTGTCATCAATCTTCACAGAATTGAGATCATCAGGCAGGGTTTGGTTATCAATATCCAGCATGTGCAGTCTAATCTCTACGCTACCGGAACAATTTTTGGCAAGGAACTGGACACTATTGTGGAGAATGTCACCGCAATGGATGGATCAATCAGAAACTGCCTGAATTGTCATCATAACCCTGATATGACCGACAGGCTGAACAATGTGCACAGGACAGTTGAGCAGTACAAGGACGCCATCAGTTATCTTGTAACAAGCACAGCCAATGAACAGAGGATAGAGCGCCTCAAGGTGGTGGCTGTAGGTATCGGGGATTCTCTTCTTGAAAAAACGCAGGAGATGTCTTTTCTTGCGGACAAAACACTCAGAAACCGCACGCTTGAAGCGGTCAAGGCCATACACAAGTCCCGTATTATCCTCATTATCACCCTCGCAGTGTCATTTATTCTTGCGCTCTGCATCGCAATAACCCTCACAAGGCAGATAACAAGGCCGGTGTATGAGCTTGTGAACGCCGCAAGAATGATTGCCTCAGGAAAGCTGGGCCACAAGACTGCCTATAAGGATAAGACGGAATTCGGAGAAGTGGCAAACAGTTTCAACGCCATGAGCACGGCGCTGCAGGAAGAACATGAAAAGACAAGGCGTTACATTGAACAGCTTTCCGGTTTGTACAAGGTGACACTCACGTTTTATGATATTTTTGAGATGGAGCAGGCCTTTAAGGAGATATGCGCTGATATTTCTGAAATCCTTAAGGTGAAGCAGACGATCCTTCTGCTTTTAGATGAGAAGAAGGAGGTCTTTGCACCTTTTGCCTCTGCAGGGCCGACTTCTGAAGGCTTGAAGGCTGCCATGCAGTTGCCCATAGAAAAGGTGTTTGACCTGTATCAGAAATCAGAGGGCGAGCCGGTTATGATCAATGATGCAGGGCAGGCCGAAAATTTCAGGGCTTTTTTACCCGAAGAGGAGCATGGGCGCAATATGATGCTTGCATGGCTGCTTACCAAGGAGAAGATCCTCGGGGTGATACGTGTCTCTGACAAAGAAGGTGATTTCACTGAAGAAGACTCCAGGATACTCACCATTCTTGCAAACCATATGGCAGTTGCCATGGAAAATGCCGATCTGTACCGTAATCTCCAGCATAATATGGCAGAGCTTAGGGAGACACAGGAGCAGCTTATTCAGTCGGCAAAGCTCGCAGCCATAGGCGAGCTTGCCTCGAATGTTGCGCACGAAATCAATAATCCTCTTACCAGTATTATCGGCTTTGCAGAACTCTCAAAGGAAGACGAAGATATTGAATCTGTTCGCAAGAGCCTTGACATTATCGAGAAGGAATCACTCCGCGCCAGGGACATTGTTAAACAGTTGCTTGGTTTTGCCCGGAAAAAGCCGCTTCATCTGACTGAAGTGGACATCAATGCTGTCGTTCAGGAAGTGGTAGTCTTCTCTTCTTCGCAGCTGCGGATGGGCAGGATCAGGGTGACTGAGGAATATAACGAAATCCCTATGACAACCGGAGATGCTGACCAGTTAAAACAGGTCTTCCTGAATATAATTACGAATGCTGTCCACGCAATGCCTGATGGGGGCGGCATTACGATCAGGACCTTCAAACGCGGGGAATATATTCAGGTTAGCGTCTCTGATACGGGACACGGCATTTCGAATGAGGTGAGGCATCGCATCTTCGAGCCTTTTTTCTCGACCAAGAAGGAGAAGGGCACAGGCCTTGGCCTTTCTATAAGCTACCGCATTATCCAGGAACACGGCGGCAGGATAGATGTGGAGAGCGAGATGGGCAAAGGCACTACCTTCACTGTCCGCCTGCCGCAGAACCTGCCTGTAATGAGCTGATAGACTGTTTTGGCCAGAGTACTTGTCAGAAAGGCAACTTATACATACCGGACGTTAAGACCTCTTATTTTTGATCTTATCAGTTCACTTGATCGCGGCGCGATCAGCAGGAACAGCCGTGTCCTTATAAAGCCGAATCTCCTTGCGCCGGCCTCACCTGAGAGGGCTGTGACCACCCATCCCATGATAGTCAAAGCGGTTGCCGAATATGTGCTTGAGCAGGGCGGTCTGCCACAGATATCTGACAGCCCGGGCGCCGGCACCTTTGAGAAGGTGATGAGGGACAGCGGCCTGTCAGATGCATTGCACGGGCTGGCAGTCGTATGCCGGCCTTTTAAGGAATCTGTTTTCGTAAACATTGGTCCGCCGTTTCATAAGGCAGAAATTGCCTCTGATGCCATGAATGCTGATTTTGTCATCAATCTTCCCAAACTCAAGACCCATACGCAGATGCTTCTGACCCTTGGCGTGAAAAATATATTCGGCTGTATTGTGGGAATGAGAAAGCCCGAGTGGCACTTCAGGGCAGGGATTGACAGAGACAGGTTTGCAGAACTGCTCGTCAGGATATATTTATCTGTAAAGCCTGGGATCACCGTCCTTGACGGAGTGCTTGCCATGGAAGGACAGGGCCCCGGCAAGGGGGGCAAGCCCAAGCAGCTGGGTGTAGTCCTTGCAAGTGATGATGCCATGGCCCTTGACAGGGTCGTATGCAGGATGCTTGGAATAATGGAAGACGAGCTTCTTACAAACAGGGCTGCCGCACACATTGGGTTTCTGCCGGAAAATATAATCATTGACGGGCCTTTGCCTGCAGTTGCGGATATGCAGTTTCCTGAAATAACCCAGCTTGTCTTTGGGCCTAAGGGACTTCATGGTTTTATGAGAAAGCATCTGATTCAGCGGCCGGTCTGCAATACATCGCTTTGCAAACATTGCGGTGAGTGCTGGCGTTACTGTCCAGCAGATGCGATTGAGCCTCATGGAACAGGCTTGAAGTTTGCCTATGAAAAGTGTATCCGGTGTTACTGCTGCATAGAGGTCTGTCCTCATGGCGCCCTTTCAGCCAGGGAGTCCATCCTTGGAAAGGCAGTGAGAAAAACCGCAGACAGACTATGACAGGCCGGACAAAAGAGCAGGGAATCTTTCCTGCTCTTTTGTCACTTGGTATCGTAGGCTTTTATTACTTTATCCGTGATATCCATCGTATTTCTGAATTTAACCACCCCGGCGGCGCTCTTTTCAAAAATAATAGAGTAGCTTTCTTTTTCGTAGATTTGATCAACCATCAGATTGATAGCCTTAAGGGATTTCTCTGAAAGTTCGCGATCAGCCTTTTTCAGTTCAAGCTCCATGTCTTCCTTCATCCTCTGAAGCTCCTTTATATCCCTCTGCAGTTTCTCCTCAAGAGCTTTTCTCTCCCCGGACTGGAGTCTTGGCCCATCTTTCTGAAGTTTTTCATTTGACTGACGCAGGGCATTCTGTTTTTCGGAAAAAAGACTGTTCTTGGCATCTGCATTCTTTGCCAATTGCTTGCGATAGCTGTCTATGGTCTTTGATTCGGCGAGAACCCTCTGCAGATCAAAGACTCCTATCTTCAGTGTATCTGCTGCCCTGACTGACGGCGCTGCACAGAGAAGTGAGACTCCTATAAGGAACAGCGCGGAAAAGATATTTTTCATATAATCTCCCTGGATAAAGTATTGCTGAATGTATGCAATGCACAGACTGTGCAGCCATACCATCAGTGGCGATATTCTACAATGAGCAGCAGGATAAGGTCAAAAAAGAGGGCGCAGAGAACAGGGTGAATTTGTTCATATAACAAAGTCGGCGTAATGAAAGAGCAAAGCAGC